>DSBP01000174.1 GCA_011049465.1 bacterium
ATATGAAGAAATCCTTTCATTGTTCTATCCTCATTATAATCTCTTTCACCTTTTTCTCCTTAAACGCCCTGTTGATGCTCTCTATCATGGCTTTTTTCACGTAAACAGCCTCTCCCATAGCCACGCTGTTTTCCACGCTCACAAAAAGTTTTCCGTCCTTAAACTTAAACGGTTTTGTCATGGAACCCGCTTTACTGCCCACAATTTTTTCCCAGTTATCCGCAATAAACCGTTCTTCCTGCCTCTCTCCTATTCGTGCCTTTTTAATGAACGTCTCTACCGCTTCTTTTATATGCTTCATGTCTTTTATCTGTTCACATGAAACGGAGTGTCAAAATATACGCTTCCCATAAGGCTGACAAGCGGATAAGATATCGCTCCACGCTCATAAAAAGTGTAGTTATAAAGCCCTTCAAGTTTTATGGAAAAAAACCTCAATAAAAAGAGCTCCAGCCCTATTCCCGCCTGCGCGCCGTAGCATACCTGGGGCTTGGGCTTGTATGTCATCTCGCCGTCAAATATCGGCTCCTTTGAGCGGTACTGTTCCGTTACGAGGGAGACGCCGTTTCCAATTTTCAGATAAGGCACAAAAAATACATCCTTTTTATATCCTATGTACCAGAAGATATTAACCATCATATTTGTCATAAAAAGATTATAGTCATACAGCTCCTTATTGTTCGAGAATTCAAGCATCCTCACATCAACACCTGCCATAAAAGCCCCTGTAATATTAAAGGTAAACTCACCGGCCAATCCCATCCCAAAGTTTTCCTCCTCTTTTATTACGTCAGGAGTAAGCGGCTTAAAACCCGAAAGGCCGCCTCCAAATGTTACCCTGGACGGCTCTCCATCCGGCCTCTTCAGGTTCAGGTATATTTTTATAAGAGACGCAAAGGACGGAGGTGGCTCAAAAACCTTCAGGCGCGCCGTTGAAAACGGCTTGTAAATAACCGCCCCTGTTTTCGGGTTGTTTTTTTTGTCAAAAATCAGCTTTTCTATATCCCTCTCCTGCGCAGCTCCCCAAAAATTATTTTTCGCCTGAATGTCAAAAACCGTGTAATTGGCCACATGTAGCCTGCTGTCAAAGAAGTTGTTCCTTTCAATCAGCCCTGCTGCTGCCGGGGCTTCCTTAATATAAACAGAAAACCTGCACTTATTGAAGCTGTTTCCTGTAATCATATATTTGAGGCTTTTTGCCTCCATATACACGCCGTATGTGTTATTAAAAAAATAGTTGTCCTTTATCACGCTTTCCGCGAAATGATAGAGCAGTATTCCGGTTGAATTAAGCATATAATTATTGTTGATTGCAACCTTACTGCCGTTTGACACAATCGCGCCCCTTATCATGATTGAAAACTCCACAGTATTCATATAAGGGCTCTCAAAAACAATCCCGTCATAAAAACTCTCGTTATCATCGGGAAGGAACCTTACCGGATTCTGGGGCGAGCCCTTCGCGTAAAGCGCGCCTTTTACCAGAAGTTTCGCGTCCCTTTTAAACCTGACAGTTGTTCCCGGGCTTATATTTAAAAGACCCGTTTTTTCAATGACCGTAACGCCTTCAATAATATACGGCGACAGCTGGGGCGTCCAGGTTTCGTTTTTATCTATTATCTTAGCCACTTTTGTTTCCGCAAATAAAGGCTGGACGGATAAAAGCACAACAATCAAGATACTTTTTAAAACTGCGGTTCTGCTCAATTCAACACCCGCCGTAAATTTTATTTAATTATATCCGAACCCTTGTCATCCTCAAGTTCGGGGAGCGGCGGAAGCTCGTCAGGAAGAGCGGGCCCGCCGCCTATGTCCTTTCCGAAAAGCTCGTCGGGAACCTGCGTATTTTTACCGGGTATATCTTTTCTTTCCGCGGGGATTTCTGGCTTTGTCGACAATAAATCCGAAACCGTAGGAACCTCTTCTTCTTTTGGTTTTGGTTCATGCGCCGCAAAATCAATATTTCTTTGTATCTTAAAACTTCCCTGAACCGGAGGCTTTTGCCCCAGAGGAGCGGAAATATCAGGCAAACTTTCATTATCTTTAATTTCCGCAGCAGGAGGCGCGGGTGGGGGCGGCGGAGGAGCAGACAAAGAAACGCCTATACCGAGATCCTGCGGTTTGATATCTGATTTGGCAAAACCCGGCTCGTTATTAAACGCGCCCGGTGCTTTTGCCGCTGAACCGCTGTTCTTTGGCAGGGATATTATAAAAGTCTTTCCTTTTCCTATATCTGACTCTACCTTTATGTCTCCTCCCATGTTTCCAAGGACGGCTTTGATAATAGGAAACCTCAGGCCGGTGTTGTTAAATTCAGGGCCGGCGCCGGATTCAGGCCCGTGAAAATTCACAAAAAGCGCGCCTGATTTTGACTGGGGCATGCTCATTCCAAAATCCGATATGCGGATTTTTACATCCTTATCCCCGCTTTTGGTCTCTATGACCACCTGCCCGCCCCTTGGCGATACTTTTATTGCCTGGTTTAAAAGCTGGGTAACAACATTTGAAAGCCTTGGTGCGTCGCCGGTGCCGGCCGGAAGCGACGGGTCAAAATTAATTTTGAGCTCCACTTTTTTTACGTCAGCCTGCGGTTGTATTGAGAAAATGATGTCCTGTACGATATTGTTAAGGTCAACAGGCACCCTCGCCAGTTTTATATCCCCTTTTTCAAGCCGCGCAAGCTCTGTTAAATCGTTAATCAGCCTCTCAAGCCTGGCTGATTTATTGATAACCACACCCAAAAACTGCTGCTGAGCGTCCGTAATCTTTCCCTCTCCGCCAAGGACCGATGATATGTATGTCTTTATTACGGATAAAACCCCCTTTAATTCTGTATTCATCATCAGGACAGAGTCTGTCCTCATATTTTCTTTTTCCGGAGGAATAGAGACAGCCGATGCTTTTTTCGCCTCTTCTTTAAGCCTTGCAGCCTCTGTTTCAAGCGCTGTAATTTTAACCATAACCGCGGCCTTTTCCGCTTCAAACTTTTTCTGTTGTTCCCTTTTTTCTGCGTCTCCCTCGTTTTGGGCCTTAATCAGTCTTTCCTCAAAGGAAGATTTGTTATTTTCCGCAATTTTAACAGCATCCCGCAGCTCGGATATCTCGGCATCAGCGCGCGTCGCTTCTTTCGCAAGCTCCTCTTCAAGCTCTTTTGACATCTGTGAAAGCTTGACTGCTTTTTCCTCTGCCGCTGTTATTCTGCCTTTAAGTATTATGAGGGAATCCATTATTTTTCTGTAGGGGCCCTTCTTTACCTTTGGAAGCATCTCAGTGAAACCATCCTCGTCTATATGGGAAAGCGCCTTTGTCATTCTTAAAAGAGGCTTAAACGGCGCAGCGCAGGCAGCTGAGACCAAAAGCAGGCAGAAGATAAAAATACCTCCCAATATCATGTATACAGGGGCCATAAACTGTGTATCAAAAAAACTTGACTCAAAAGTTTTTCCTGTTTTCTGCATAAACCCGTAATCCGCATAAGGAGTAAAAACAAAAACAACAAAATCAAGCTGGCGTATCTTCTTGTGGGCGAGCAGCCCCCTCAAATTATTATAAACTGCTTCCTTGATGCCCGCATCTTCCGCGTCTTCCGCAAGCAGCGGTTTGATATCGGGGTTCATAAGGACATTTTCCGAATTTTCTTTTGACACGTCGGAATTAAGGAGCACCCTGCCGGAAGTATCCGCTATAAAATTATAACCGTGTTTTTTAAGGACAGATTCCCTTATTTTTTTTGTCTCACCCGTTATATTTTCCCTCATATAAAGAACCGACACGAGCCTGTTTCGTGCATCCATAACAGGGAGAAAAAATTCGGCTATTCCCGCGGAAAAATTGATGTCATAATTCATTTTTTGAGACGCCACAGCGCTTAAAAACCTGTTGTTTGACCTTAAATTAAGCGCCTCCAGCCCCTGTCTGTTTGACGCGAGTATGTTCCCGTTTCTGAATAGCAGTGCCATGTCCTGCTGCGCGCCGGCTGCCGCCTTGACAAACTCCCGCCGTATGGCCGCGACCTGCTCGCTGTTTGAATAGCTGTTGTTTTTTATGATTCTGTTTCCTGTTACCGCGCTTACCCTTCTGTTGACCCCGCTTTCAGTATATGGCTCTATAACAGCCTCAATATCATCTATTTTTTTGTTAAGCTGGTCCTTTACAACCGCTATTTCTTTCTGGTTATCGGCCCACATGACCTTTGACTGCATGGTGTTAAGCTGCACAACCCTCTGCGTGTCATAATAATAGAAAAGCCCTGCCGGGACTCCGGCCGCAATTATAAGTATAAGTATTATCTGAAAAACCAGCGTGCTTTTTTTCATCAAAACCTCCTTTGCCGCGTCTGCCGCGCCTTAATAACAGGCTGCGTTTTTTACTCTGGCTCGTTTTCCTCTGTCTCGGCTATCATGGCCGCGGCGCTTACCTTTTCATTTTCCTTAAGTTTAATAAGCCGTACTCCCTGGGTATTTCTTCCTATTGTCTTGATATCCTTGATTCTTGTCCTTATCAGCGTTCCTTTTGTCGTTATTATCATAAGTTCGTTTGCCTCTTCAACAAGCTTGATTGAAGCAACGTTCCCTGTTTTTTCCGTGACCTTGATGTTTCTCAGCCCTTTTCCTCCCCGTGACTGTTTTCTGTACTCGCTTATCTTTGTCCTTTTGCCGAAACCTTTTTCCGTTACAGTAAGCAGGGTCATGTTCTTAAGCCCGTCGTTTAAAATCGTCATGCTTACAACAGTGTCTTTTTTACCCAGAGTTATTCCTTTTACGCCCATACCTGTCCTTCCTATCTCGCGGAACTGCTTTACAACGGAGCGTATTGCCATTCCTTCCCTTGTCGCTATGAAAATTTCGTCCTTTTCGCCGCCAATCCTTGTCTCAATAAGAGCGTCATCTTTGTTGAGCCCTATCGCGATAATGCCACCGGCCCGCGGGTTCGCGAACAGGGAAAGATTTGTCCTTTTTACAAGCCCTTTTTCTGTTACCATTATAAGGTATTTATCGTCCTTAAAATCCTTGACCGATACATACGCGGCTATGTTTTCCCCCTCTTCCAGTTTTAAAAGGTTCACTATGGCTTTTCCCTTTGCCTGGCGCGCGGCTTCGGGTATCTCATAAACCTTGAGCCAGTGGCAGCGCCCCTTGTTTGTAAAAAACATCAGGTAGTCGTGTGTGTTTGATATGAATATGTCCTCCACAAAATCCTCGTCATTTGTGGAGGCTGCCATTATCCCTCTTCCTCCGCGTTTTTGCGCCTTGTAGGTTGAGACAGGCGTCCTCTTTATATACCCCCCGTGGGTAATCGTAACAGCCATGTCCTCTTCCTGTATGAGATCCTCAATCGTGATTTCCTTTTCTTTCGCGATTATTTCCGTGCGCCGCTCATCAGCGTATTTTTTCTTAAGCTCAACGAGCTCTTCCATAATCATCTCAAAAATTTTCTTTTCGCTTCCAAGAAGCGTTTTCAGTTTTTCGATGAGCTTAATGAGCTCCTCGTATTCCTTTGTAAGCTTTTCTATTTCAAGGGAAGTAAGCTGCTGCAGGCGCATGTCAAGGATTGCCTGCGCCTGGACATCAGAGAGTTTAAAGCTTGTCATAAGCGCGCGCTTTGCCTCTTCCCCGCTCTTTGAGCCCCTTATTATTTTAATGACACGGTCAAGATACTTAAGGGCAATCTTCAGCCCTTCAAGAATGTGCGCGCGTTTCTCCGCCTTATCGAGGTCAAATTTTATCCTTCTGATGACCACTTCTTTCCTGTAATCAATGAAATTTTTCAGTATGTCCGATATTGTCAGCACCCTTGGCCTTCCGTTTACAAGGGCGAGAAGTATGACCCCAAAAGTTGTCCTGAGCGATGTATGCTTGTAAAGCTGGTTTATTATTATCTCGGGATTTTCGCCTCTTCCCACCTCTACGACAGCGCGTATGCCGTCCTTGTCAGATTCATCCCGAAGGTCGGTTATTCCCTCTATTTTTTTATTTCTTACAAGTATGGAAATATTCTCAAGAAGCTGCGCCTTGTTTACAAGAAAAGGAAGTTCATTTATTACAATCTGCTTTTTTCCCTTGGCTGATTCTTCTATTTTAATCTTTGCCTGCATCACGACAGAGCCTCTTCCTGTTGTGTATGCCTGTTTTATCCCTTCCCTGCCTATAATATAGGCGCCTGTCGGAAAATCCGGCCCTTTGATTATCTTCAGTATGTCTTCAGGGGTTATTTTTTTGTCCCTGTTCTCAATCATATATACAACAGCGTCTATGACCTCGCCTAAATTGTGGGGAGGGATATTTGTCGCCATTCCGACCGCTATTCCGGTGGAACCGTTTACAAGAAGATGGGGGAAAGCAACCGGGAAAACAAGAGGCTCGCTGTTTGACTCATCGTAAGTCGGGACAAAATCAACCGTATTTTTATCTATGTCTGTTATAAGTTCTTCCGATATTCTGCTCATTCTCGCTTCGGTATAACGCATGGCTGCGGGCGGGTCTCCGTCAACAGAGCCAAAGTTTCCCTGGCCGTCCACAAGCGGCATCCTGAATGAAAACTCCTGCGCCATCCTCACCATTGTGTCATATATGGCGGAATCTCCGTGCGGGTGGTAGTTTCCCATCACTTCACCGACTATTTTCGCCGATTTCCTGTAGGGCCTGTTATGAGCGAGGCTCATGGTATACATTGTGTATATTATTCTCCGCTGGACAGGCTTCATCCCGTCCCTTACATCCGGCAGTGCCCTTCCCACAATTACGCTCATGGAATAATCAAGGTAAGACGTCTTCATTTCATCTTCTATCGGCGTCTGTAAAACCCTCGGCACGTCAACAGCAGGCGCTTTTGTTATTATTGTTCCCGCTGCATCAGCTGTTTTTTTGCTCATCGGCTTTCTGACTCTTCTTTTAGCCACGTTTTTCCTCTTTTATTTTCTTATGGGCATAACAACGTAAGTAAAGTTCTCGTCCCCCGCGGGCTTTAACACTCCCGGGTTGACGGAACTTATCAGCTTAATTTCTATCTTATCGGTTTCTATAACCTTTAAAACATCCATCAGATATACGGCATTATAAGAAACGTCCACCGGATCTCCGTCATAGGCTATGTCAAGCTCCTCAAAAGCCTCTCCCTCGTCCTGCGCCTGCGCGCTTATGTACATCTTGTTTTTATCCAGTTTTATCATGATAGCTTTTGCCTTTTCGCTTGTTATCATCGCCGCTCTTTTTACCGCTCCTTCAAATTCCACCCTGTCCGCCTGCACCACCATGTTAAATTCCTTCGGCACAACCTGCGCGTAATTGGGATAATTCTCATCAATTACCCTTGTAATAATCTCTATTTCGTCTATTTTAAACTCAAGCATTTTTTCATAAAAATTTATTTCAACCATTTTTGATTCTTCATCCTTTAAAACTTTAGCCACTTCATTGATTGTCTTTAAGGGTATTATATATTCAAATTTTGCCTTTACATTTGTCTTAAGCTCCGCTGTATAAACAGCAAGCCTGTGAGCGTCTGTCGCAACAGCCTCTATTTTATTTCCCTCAAACCTCATAAAAACACCGTTCAAATTTCTTTTTGTATTGTCCCTCAAAGCAGCATAGGAAATATTTTTTATTATTTCCTTCAGTATGTTGTGCGGTATTTGTACTGTTTCAAGTTTTTTCTCATCGGGCCTTAATACCGGAAAATCCTCAGCCGGAAGCCCGTGTATCTTATATGATGATTTTTTGCACTGAACCTTTATATTGTCGTTTTTATCAGCCTCTATTTTTATCTCGTTATTTGAAAACTCTTTTATCAGCGCTATTATTTTTTTCGGTATCGTTGTCCTGCCCGGCGCCTCTATTTTATTGACTCCTGATTTTATCCTGACATATATATCCATATCTGTCGCGGATAAATAAAGGTTTTCACCTTCCGCCTCAAAAAGTATGTTTGATAAAAGAGGAAGTGTGGAGCCTGTAGATATAAAATACTGGGCCGTAGATAGTGAATCCAATATCTCATCCTTATTTGTCTTAAATTTCATAATTTTCCTCCTTAAATTTTTTGTTTTCCACATTTATAAAAAAGCATCAATAAATATTTTTATATATTAAATCCTGTTGATGATGCTGTTGTGGTGTTTATAACCTTAACAACAGCAAAACCATTTGTAAAGCAAAGTAAAAAACAGTTTTGTTAAATGTTAATAATAACTATATTTTATAACAAAACCTCTGTTTTATCCACAACAAATTTGGTTTATTTTGTTGTCAACATGTTGTCAGTTTTCAAATAACAGGTTATTAACAAAAGCTATTTTCTAATTCTTATTATGAGCTCGTCAATCATGGGCTTGAACTTTTCATCCTCTTTAACAAGTTTTTCTATTTTATTTATGGCGTGCATTACGGTAGTGTGGTCCTTGCCGCCGAAATATTGGCCTATCTGGACAAGGGAGTATTCGGTAAGGTTCCGCGTGATGTACATGGCTATTTGGCGGGCTTTTGCTATGTTTTCAGGCCTTTTTTTTGAAGATAAATCCTGGACCTTGAGCCCGAAATAATCCGCCACAACTTTCTGAATCAGGTCTATTCCTATTTTTTTCGCGGTCTCAAAGTGAGGGTTGGATGTTTTTATTGCCTGTTTGGCTATATCAAGGGTTATTTCGTCGTTAATGTGCGCTGCCATGGCTATTGTGGTAAGGAGAGTTGAGCCTAAGGAGCGGACATTGTTCTCAATATGCTCGGCAATATAGCCGATTACATTGTCAGGCACAAATTTGTTGTTTTCACGGGCTTTTTGTTTAAGAATAGCGACGCGTGTCTCAAAATCAGGCGCCTGTATGTCAGCCACAATACCCGCTTCAAACCTGGATTTGAGCCGTTCTTCTATCTTTAATTCCTGCGGCGGCGAATCGCAGGTGGTTACAATCTGTTTGTTGAGCGTGTATAATTCGTTGAATGTGTGGAAAAATTCCTCTTTCGCGGCTTCCCCGCGCTGCTGGAAGTACTCGATGTCGTCAACAAGCAGGAGGTCAACAGAGCGGTACCTGTCTTTAAATTCGTTCATTTTGTTTTCCCTTATTTTCTGGACCACTTCGTAAAGGAATTTTTCCGCTGTGGTGATAAGAATGCGTGTCTGCGGGTTTTTTTCATATATGGCGTTGCCAATGGCATGAAGCAGGTGTGTTTTTCCGAGGCCCACGCCGCCGTAGATAAACAAAGGGTTGTATGACTGGCCCGGAGTGTCAGCCACTGAGAGCGCTGCCGCGTGCGCGAAGCGGTTGCTTGAGCCCACGATAAAGTTGTCAAATTTATATTTGGTGTTGAGATAAGGGACAAACTCGGGTTTTGTGTCAAGAGGAAGGGATATCTGCTGTTCTCTTATGGTGATTTTAGGGACAGTGTCTTTTTTAGCGGCAAGGTCCCTGCGCACCTCTATGCCGAGAGCTACGCCCGTGTTTATCTCGCTGCGCAGTACAGAGAGGATATCCTCGGCGTATTTGGAGCTCAAGGTCTTTTTGTGGAGCGGGTCAGGGACTTCTATCAGGTAAAGATTGTCCTCGCCCCTGTATAAAGCCTGCGCTTTTTCAAGCCAAAGGTTCAGGCCGGAATTTACTGTCTTTATCTTTTCAAGAATTTTATCTGCTGCTTCAGCATCAATGCTCATTATGTATAGAAACCTCCGGGTATTGGATAACATCAAGTTATTAACATTATAGTATAAAAGCCCATATAAATCAAGAGGAAAAAACGCCTTAAAACAAAGGCTTTTTTAGCTTCTGCACAGGTTTTGCACCGTGTTATACACAGGTTGTTAACAAGGCTTGTGAATAACATTTTGCATCCCTTTTAACAGTCAAAAGTATAACACAAGATAAAATAAAAGCAAACAAATTTTTTTTGGTTTTATTTTGAGATAGTTTGTGTGTGGGTGCAAAGGTTGTTTTGCGGTCGTAACTTGCAAATTGAAAATTCTAAATTGTAAATTGTTTCACTGGAGGTGGGCCGGGGC
>DSBP01000124.1 GCA_011049465.1 bacterium
ATAGTATCCCGATGATAAAACATACGTGCCGAACATAATCCTGCGTTTTGTCTCTTTGCCGAACCCCTTTTGCCTGGATTTTTTATACATGTCTATAATATTACCGGCCTCCGTGTCGCGAAGGCCGTACTGAACGCCGTCAAAACGCGCGAGGTTTGATGACGCTTCGGCAGTAGCGACAACATAATAGACATCAATCGCGTATTCCGTATGAGGAAGGGATATTCTTTCTATTTTGGCTCCGGCCTCCTCAAGCTTTTTTACCGCTGCCATTACGGAATCCTTCACCTCTTCGTTCAGCCCTCCTATAAAATACTCGTCAGGCAGGCCCACAACCTTTCCTTTTATATTCTGTTTCATGCGCCCCGGATAATCAGGCACCTCAACAGCAGCGGAGGTTGAGTCCTTTGGGTCATGGCCCGCTATTGTTTTCAGGATTATGGCGCAGTCTTTTGCTGTTTTGGCCAGCGGCCCCACCTGGTCAAGCGAGGAGCCGAAAGGAACAATGCCGTAACGGCTCACCCTTCCGTATGTGGGCTTTACGCCCGTAACCCCGCAGAGCGCGGCAGGCTGTTTTATGGAGCCGCCCGTATCAGAGCCGAGCGCGCCGGCGCACATATCGGAGGCGACAGCAGCAGCAGCGCCTCCGGAAGAACCTCCGGGCACGCGGGTCAAATCCCACGGGTTTTTTGTTATCTTATAAGCCGAGGTCTCGGTTGATGAGCCAAACGCGTATTCATCAAGGTTAAGCTTGCCTGTTATGACAGCTCCGGCATTTTCAAGTTTTTTAAGCACTGTGGCCGTATAGGGCGGCATGTAACCCTCAAGCATTTTCGCGCCGCATGTTACAGGCATGCCCTCAAGCGCCATGTTGTCCTTTATCCCCATGGGTATTCCTGTCAATCCGGTCACTCCCTCGTTTTTCATTATCCTGTTTTCCGCTGCTTTGGCTCTCTCATAAGCGCGCTCGCGGCACAGATGAAGATGCCCGTTTACCTTGGGCTCCACCTCATCTATTCTTTTGTATGCGGAATCAAGTATCTCCGAGGGTTTTATTTTTTTCTCTGTCAGCTGTTTGTGCAGCTCCTCTATTGTAAGGCTGTAAAGCTCCATTACCCGGCTCCGTTCATATAATCTTCGGCACCTTAAACCCGTTGTTTTCAACAGAAGGCGCCGCGTCAAATACTTTTTTCCTGTCAAGCGAGGGTTCAACCTCATCCTTGCGCGTCACATTTTTCATGTCTATGGCGTAAATCGAGGGCTCAATATTTTCGGTATCGAGCATGTTGAGCCTCTCAACATGCTCAAGCACTTCAGAAAGCTGTTTAGAGTATTCCTCAGCCTCCTCTGCCGTAATCTCAAGCCTTGAGAGGTTTGCTATCTTTGCCACATCTTCTTTTGAAATTGCCATAAGCCACCTTTATAATACAATTTGTTATTTCCATTTACATTTCCATTCAAAAATAAGACAGTTTCAAACTTCAACTTAAATCCGTTTTAAAGCCATAAAGCAACTTTCATGCCGTAAAACATTAAGTAATTTAGCACAAATACCCGCGGTGTTCAAGAGTAAGTTTTTATAATCCCTCAAATTTGACTTTTCCCGTGTAATATGATAAACTTAATATAGATAAAAGGCAAGGAGGCGTATTATGAAGACAACAAGGCTGTTTTTTATCATGCTGTTTTCCCTCGGGCTGTTAATATCTCTTTTAAACTGCAGCAGGCGGCCGCCCACCGCAATTACCGAACTCGAGCCGGAGCCGACACCGACACTTATGCCGGGCTACGGCGCGGTAAGCGGCACATTAACACTGCCCGTATCCGCGGACGCAGAGGGCAAGGCTTTTCACATATTTCTTTTCAATGAATTCAACGGCTTTAACAACGCTGACGCGGTGTTTACAGGGATCTACAGCAGCGCTGCTGAAGGTTCCTTTTACCTGCCCGTATCCACGGGCCATTATTATATGGCCGTATATATTGAAACAGGCGAAAACAGCTCTTCTTACGCGCCTTCAGCGGGCGACCTCGTCGGGCTCTACGGCGTTACCTGGCCCGAACAGCCGCAGTCACAGAATATAACCGTGGAAGACGGGGAAATCACAATTACCGATGTCACGCTTGTTGAGGCCTTTGACAATATCGTGGGAGGAGCTGACCTGACCCTGTACGAGCCCGCGCCCGGCAAAGAACTGCGCATTGTCCTTGACCACGGCTCTGACCCCGAAAACCCGTCAATCGCGGGTTTCAAATCCATTACCCTGGAAGAGGGCCAGTCATCCCTTCCCTACTCTCTTTTTACACTTTTCCCGGGCTCATATTATCTTTACGGCTGGGTTGACACGGACAACAACTCGCTTGTAAACAGCGGCGATATGCTCGGTTACTGCAGCATATGCCCGAGCTGCGTCGGCGGCAACACGCACATTCCCCGCTCATACCAGGATATATACATCTACAATGTGGATCAGGTTAACATAATGTCAATTTATTTTTATCTTAACAAAATCCCATAAATGACAGACAAAAAAATAAAATACCCCGGGCTGAAGGCGGGTGCCTTTTGTTTCGATAAGCGCATCCGCTTTCGCGGGCGATATTTCCGATTTGTTCATCCACATGCTGTCCTTCAATGCCCTTCCGGCAGGCTCTTGGCTCCGGAGATAATTGAAGGGCGCAGGACAAACACCCGTGATATTCCCAAACGCGGAATAAAACATTATCCGGCTGTTTTCGCGCGGGCCCTGCTCTTTGCCGTATCCGCATTCTTGTTTTTCCCCGCAGCAGCCGCGGCTTTTTGCCTTCCCTGCGCGGGAATAAACTTAAGCGGCTCAAGCCTGAATATAGGAGAACGCGGGTACGGCTGGCTGATTCCCGATGAGCAGTCTGACATTACTATCAACCCTGCCTATGCCGCCTCAATAAAAGGGAAACGGCTCTTTACCCGCGCAACCTCGCACAACCACGTTGATAACACCGTCATGAAAAACTCGGGCGAATCTCTTTCGGGAGGTATTTTTGTCCTGCTGCCTTTTGGCCAAAACGTATGCTCCTTAAAATACGCGCCCTCCTTCTCGAAAAGTTCAGAAAAATACAAGCATTACTCCTCAGATATCACGCGAAAAAAACATGACAATAATTTTGAGTTGTCGCTATCCGCGGGTTTTCCGTTTAAAAAAGATTTTGATATCGGTATCACGGCCGGAATCACAAAGCGCAGTTCCCTCTCTTCCACGGCTTACAACAACCCCGGGGTTGATGATTTATTTTCACTCTCGCTTGGCCGGAGTTTTTTCCTGAAAGCCGGGGTTATTTTTAAAACCGATGAGGATTTTTATTTCGGAGCCTCTCTTGGCGGGCTTGCGGGCAAGGCTGAACTCTCCGGCCTTTCCGGCCCGGTAAGCGCCGATGACAGCCTGAGCCTTAACATTGTTTTGCTTTCGGGCCTGTCCCTCAACGAGGACCTGCTTTTGAGGGCGGGCCTCGGCTTGAATTATGAGAGCGTCCTGACTTCATTCTTCAAAAACGGTTCTGCTTACTACGAAGACGAGACATATTATTACACGGATATAAACGGCGGCCTGGGGCTCTTTCATACTGACCCTTACGGCCCCGTTTCAGCGCTTGCTGTAAAGGCAAAATGGGTGCCGGAAAAGGCCGAAAGAACTTTTGTTTCAGGAAGGCTCAACACGGCGGCAGAGTCCGGTTTTTACACGGATTTTTTCGCGGCCTACAGCCAGCCTGTCTTCAACAACAAAACATTCTTAACCATAGGCTATGAGTTCCTGAAACTGTCCGCATACAGCCGCGCCGCACGCAGTGAAATATCGGGATTTCTTATTTCAAAGGGCTCTTCTGATTATTTCGACATGACGATTTTTCCGGATTTTGACAGCAGCATGATTGTCAGCCTCGGCATAAACCCGTATGAGAATCTTTTTATCAATTTGGGATTGGGCGGAAGCGGCCTTTCCCTCGCCGCAAGCCCCGGTTCAAACAGCCTTAAATCCCTCGGCGCGCGTTTTGAGGCGGAGGTTAATTTTATCTTTGAGTAAAGATGCGGCTTAAATCCCGGCCACGACAGGTTATTCATAATGCGTATAAAGCCTTATAACCTTTACGGCCCTTTGTTTCTTCAACACCTGATAAACAACCCTGTGTTGAATATTGATCCTCCTTGAATAAGCGCCCTCAAAATCGCCTGTAAGTTTTTCATAAGGCGGTTCAAACGGGTTTTGCTCCAAAGTTTTGAGTATCTTTTCCGCCTTTTCCTTTAAACCCGCGTATTTCAGTTTCTTCGCGTCTTTTTGCGCCTGCGCCGTATAGTAAAGACGCCACGAACCTACCATTTAAGTTTTCTGGAAGCCCTGCTTAAGGGTGTCTTCAGTCCCTTCCTTATTGACTCTCTCATGCCGGGAATGGAAAGAAGATACAGGGTTTCCTGGACAGAGCGCCAGTCCTCTTCTGATATAAGAACCGCGTTGTTTCTTTTGCCTGTTATCTGTATGGGCTCATGTGATTTAGCTGCCCTGTCAAGCAGCTTGTAAAGGTTTGCCCTGGCACGACTCGCTGTCATCGTAGTCATAACATCCTCCTTCAGTCATATATTAACCTTCACTCAAAGCGTATCATATAACGTACGCTTTGTCAAGGCGTGACATTTAGAATTTTCAATTTACAATTGCTCTGCTTGAATTATTTCGTCTTTGTCTCAACTATAAAATATCAAATATAAAATCCTAAATTTTCCTCAGAAACTCTCCACCCTCACATTCCCTTCCCACTCATACCCTTTCATATATCTTTTAAGCAGCTCGCTGAAAATCACCACCTCAACAGCCTTTATGTCAGCCTCGCTGCGGCTGCTGTCAAGGATGACAATCTCAAACATGCCTTTGCCCGACTCTTTGTCCGTTTTAAAAAGCGTAATCGTGGGCACTCCCTCCTCAAAATCATAGAGTATAAACGCCCACGGCATCTCCTCCGTATAATATTCCCTGCTCGTGTTGCCCGGGCAGCAGACTTTCAGCGCCCTGATATCCTTATATATGTCCGCGAAAACCGATGACCCGGCCATCTCGTACTCTATCTCGCCCCCAAGAACCGGAACATTTCTTGTGATTTTTCCGCCTGTCTCAAGGCCGCTGAAATCATGCTCAAAGATGTAAGCGCCCTTTTTATCCTCTTCGGCCGCCTCTTTTTCCGCGTACGGACGCGAAAGAAAAAGTATCGCCCCTAAATTCACCGCAATAAGGCACAGCGTAAAAAGAGCCATTTTAATACCGAGCCCGTAATCCCCGGCTCCGGAGATATTTTTTCCCGTTTTTTTTCTTTTATTCTTTCTCATTCCGCGCTTCGCCTTTTAATATGCGCCCTTATTTCCCTAATCATCCTCTCCTCATTCTCCCCCCGCGCTTTGGAACGCAGGAGGTCATCAAGCGCGTTCTCATAATCCCCTGCTTCCAGATTAAACGCGGCGCGCTTATGATACAGCCCGTAATGGAGCGGGTATTTTTCCAGCATTTCACCGAGATAATCAACGGCAGCAGGCTTGTTCCTGTCCGCTATCAGCGATGCCAGAAGAAGCTGGGCCGCCTCAGAGGGATATTTTTCCGCGAATTCTTCAAGCTCGGCCACAGCAGAGCCGTGATTTGCAAGGTCATATCCTTTTTCCTCAAAAGGGTTTACATATTTAAAATATCTTGCAACAGGCGCAGGCGTTACAAGCAGAATATACTTCCCGTCAAAATATGCGGGCTTGTACCCCATTTTCATAAGCACATCCCTTGACGGCGCCCCATCCTCAAGAAGAAAACTCCTGACCTTATGGTTTTCAATGGCGGCGTCAAACCCCTCTTCCGCGTTATAGACAGCATTATAAAGTTTTACCGCTTCAGCGCCTCTGCCCGCTGTCCTGTAATTGGGCCTTAACACATGCCTTGCCATGCCGTTATAGGCCGGGTTTGAGAGTATGTTTTCAGGCACAGTGGTGTTCCTTATAAACCTCAGCGCCTGGCCCGCGGGCGCGTAATCCGCCGGAGCCATAAACCGCATTCCCGTAAAAATAACCGTAAAAACCGCGAGAAAAACATAGACCGGATTTTTCACTCTCAATAAATCCGCCTCTGTCCACTGGCGCTTCCACACAAAATCCCACCTGAAGACAAGATAGACATAATAACTTAAAACCGGTACGGAGGCCGCCAGAAACCATGGAATATTTGAGCTGTCTTTAAGCGCCGCGCCAAAAAAGAATATGGCAATCATCGCGTCCTTAATAAACTCGCCGCGCCTGCCCACATCCGCTCCCTTCAGGTCATAAAGAATAATAATAAACATCACCGCGGAATACGCGAAAAAGAGCGTGTGATAAAGCCCTGTTTCCCCTCCAAAGGAGATTCCGTTAAACCAGCCCGGCGTTGTCAGTTCCCTGTAAAAAGCCGCCGGCGCTTCAAGCAGGGACGGAGACAGCAGGCACGCGGCTGATGAGAATAACAGTGAGAGGCCGATCAGCCTGAAGTCATAGGCTTCCCTCTTTTCCGGCGACTCAAACACGTCAATTGCCCTGTATATCGCGTAAAAGAATATCATAGCCGGGCCTATTGCCGCGGAGTAATGCATGTTCGCCCACAGAAGCGTAATAAGCGGCAGTGAAAAATAGAGCTGCCGGTTGCGTTTCGACGGTTTTCTCTCAAGCACATAAAGAAAAAACGCGATAAAAAGTATTGAAAAAGCCGCAGGACCGGCCGTAAACCAGCGTTCCATCAGAAAAACAGCGGCTATGGAAAACGGAAGGGTTATTGATATGTACTTTCCCTGCTGTCGCTTATAAACAACAAGATAGAGGGTGAAAAAACAAAACAGCATAAGAAAAAACTTCAGGAAATAAAGGTTTTCAGCGCCGACTATTGACGCGAACGAATAGATAAAAACATCATAAAGCCACGAACTCCTGTCCCATCCCGCCTTTTCGGTAAACGAAGAGGTATCTGCCTTGGGCAGCCCCATATCCCTCATTATCTCTTTTCCCTTTGCCATGTGTTCCCACGAAGCGTCCTGCATGTAGGAAGCCCTTGCGGCAAAAAACAGGGATATAATCAGAATTACGGCAAAAAAAGCCTTCAGCAGGCTGCCTTTATCGTTTTCTCTCATTGAGCCTCCCTGATAAGCCTTTCGGTTCGTTTATAAAGAGCAAGCCTTTTCCCGGATGCCGCTATGCTGTAGTTCTTCCCGATAATAGCCGAGAAAAAGCTGTCATCCACTCCCTGTTTTTTTACAAAGAATACAGGCGGGTAATTTTCAAGTTCCATGACAGCTTCAGAGAAACTGTTTATAAAATACCCGTAAGGATGGGAATTAAGGAACCTTGTGCCCGGCCTGCACCCTGAATAAAAATATACCGCAGGCTCATTGGGCCAGCAGAAAAGTTCATCTCCTTCTTTTTTCAGTCCTTTTATATAAAGTCCCATACTTTTCGCTTCATGCGCCTCAGCCCCGGCAAATGTCCTGTTTTTAATCATATAGGAATAACCTGCTGTTTTATAGAAAACAACCGTACCCGCAGCCGCCAGCGCTGCCAGAACAAACACCGCAGCAGCCTTCCCTGTTTTTCTTGAGGATATAAACCTGTACAAATCCGACAGCATTACGCCTGACATAAGCGCCATAAAGGGGACGAGAAGCAGAAAATAACGCGGGCTTCCGGCTTTTACAGCCGCTATAATCGCGAAGAGAGAGACAAAACAGAGAATGACAATCACAAAACCTGTCCTTTTCTTTGCCTTAACCTCCCTGTACAGGCAGTACATAACACCGGCTGCGGGAAGCATATATGAAAAGACAAAATATTTTGTGTTTTCCGCAAACACATTAAAAAACTCCAGTTCCATTCTCTGCGCCAGGAAATAGATATTGTACGCAAGATTCGCCTCAACAAAACTTCCAAGCATGCCTTTGTATGCCGCATGTGCCGTGACGAGCAAGGCCATAAAAGCAAATCCTGCAACAAGCCACGCTGTTTCTTTCATCCTTTTTTTTCTTCCCGAAAAGTATACCAGATAAACAACAAAAGCTATCGTGAGAGGCGCCGTGAGATAAGATGTATAAAAAGCCGCCGCAAGAAAGAAACCTGCCAAGAAACCGGTTGCGTGTTCGTACCCTCTTTCAGTTTCAATAACAAAAAGAAGCGCCAAGAAAATAAAAAACTGCGAAAAAAGCTCGGTTTCCGCCAAAAAACCCCCATGAACAGGCGAATGAAAAAAAACAGCATATACAACAAGAGCAAACGCGGCGGTAATTCTGCTTTTAGCAATGGCCCTCGCCAGCATATAAAATAAAATCATAGCCGCCGCAAAAAAACCTGCAGCCATGTTGCGTACGGCTGTATCAGCCGTTCCGCCGATTTTGAAGGCCATGGAGTATATGTAATGAATAAAAGGCGGTTTGTGATCAAAGACATCCCTGTAAAGAACGCCCCCGTTGTTTATTGTCTCTGCAGCGCAGGCATAAACAGCCTCGTTCCTGTCCAGGGGAGTGTCCGCGCTCAGCGTTCTTAATACAAGCACAAAAAAGACCATAACAATAACAAACACAAGCTCTCTCTTTGTCACAAAATCCGTCCCGGATTCAACAGTTTTTATGCGTTTATTTTTTTTAACATCCGTTTTTCTTTTAAACGCTTGTTTTGCCGCGGGCACAGGATTTCTTTTTTTTGCCTTCTTTACGCGCGCCATAATGGTTCCCTCCCTGTCAGAAATCTGTTTTTTTTAAGCCCCGACCCGCTCATGTTATTATTCCTCCGGCATATCCCACAACGCTTGAGAAATCTCCGCTTGTTTCGCCTGAATTTGTGTACCTGAGTATCCTCGCATCTTTTGCGCCCAGAATGAGCGCGGCGTGAAGCGCCGTATAAACCGCGGCCATGCCGCACATTGAGATATCGTGCCGGCCCACAACAGCGGCCATTGCCTCGGGGTCCATTTTTTCTATGGCTTCAATTACAAGCGCGTCTTTTTTGCGCGCGCTCTCAGCGCTCTCATAATGGGTGAAATCCGTGGACGCGGCTATTAAAACATCCCTGTTTTTTACGGCTCCTGCAATGGACTCTGCCGTATCTTTCAGCGATCCCAAATCATGAGTGCCGAGCGCCACCGGCACAATGGTAAAAGAACGTTTGAGCTCCTGTATTATGGGAAGCATGACCTCAATTGAATGCTCAGCATCGTGGGCAAGCATGTCATTTTCTGCATATCTTGAATTTTTTATTATTTCATCGGCCACGGGCCCGTTTATCCGCACATCGCCGAGCGGCGTCCTCCACTCGCCGTCAGCCATGACAGCCACGGGCCTTCCCCTGCCCGTATGGTTCGGCCCGATGAAAATTATTATATCCGGAATGACAACCGACGAGAAGACCTCGCCCGCGACAGCGCCCGAATATACATATCCCGCGTGGGGCGCGATTACAGCCTTTGCCTTAATTTTTTCTCCCGTCTCCTTAAGAAGGGCAGCAACCTGTTTTTTGAGCCTTGGCGCGTCTTTTTCATAAAATGTACCCGCAGCAACAGGAAATCTGAGCATCACGCCTCCTGTAAAAAGTGTAATTGATTTTATCACATTTTAAAGGATGGATAAACAGGTAATTGCCTGAAATAGTCTCCCCCTTAAGTTACAGCAGTGAATCACGGCTTTTGCAGCGCCCCGCCTTACCTGAGGTGGGCCGGCGCGGGTTATATATGTACTCTAATAAAAATCACTTCACAACCGCGATTTTGCCCCAATGTTTCTGCCTGTCCTGCCCGGAGACTGCCTCAAGGCAGTACAAGAACACCCCGCTTGCCACTGCTTTCCCTGCGTTGTTCCTGCAGTCCCAGCTTATATGGTTATATCCCGCCTTACCCTGCCCGCTCATTTCCCTCACCCTTTCCCCG
>DSBP01000151.1 GCA_011049465.1 bacterium
CTGTAGGCGTTACCGTAGGTGTGACTGTAGGTGTCACTGTAGGCGTTACCGTAGGTGTGACTGTAGGTGTCACTGTAGGCGTTACCGTAGGTGTGACCGTCGGCGTTACCGTAGGTGTGACTGTAGGTGTCACTGTAGGCGTTACCGTAGGTGTGACCGTCGGCGTTACAGTCTGCGTTATGGTCTGCGTTGCGGTTTCAGTGACCGTAGGCGTGACTGTTTCAGTTACAGTCTGTGTCACTGTAGGTGTCACCGTCGGTGTTACTGTAGGCGTAACCGTAGGTGTCACTGTGGGTGTTACCGTCGGTGTGACTGTCGGCGTGACCGTGGGTGTAAATGTGGGCGTGACCGTGGGTGTAAATGTGGGCGATATTATTACAACTATCTGCGAATATCCTGACGGCGTTACTCCCCTCGCGTCAATAATACTGTTTAAATAGTTCCCGTAATACTTGTCTCCCAAATCCGACACCGCGCTGAAACCTATCGTGTCAAAGTTCGGGTCTGACGTATTATTCCAGCCTCCTGCATAACTTACCACTATCTCATCTCCCACAAGCGAAGCTGACGCGCCGCTCACAGCGCTTGTTATCCCCGCTATCCCGCTTACTCCCGGCGGAACCTCTATCCTCACCTCTGTTATGGGCCCGTCTCCGCGCGCTATCACCCTGTACATGTAATCCGTCAAATCTCCGGCAATTGCCTGATTTGGCTGTATGTAGGCGTACGCAGCGGGCGTTGACGTGTATGTCACGGTCACCGTAGGTGTTGCTGTCAAAGTTACTGTGCTTGTGCCTGTTGGGGTTACGGTCTGAGTGACTGTCTGCGTTGCCGTCTGCGTTACTGTCTGCGTTACTGTTTCTGTGACCGTAGGTGTTACAGTCTGTGTTGCTGTTGGCGTTACTGTCGGCGTTACCGTCTGTGTTACTGTTGGCGTCACGGTCTCAGTGACCGTTGGTGTTACAGTCTGTGTTACTGTTGGTGTCACGGTTTCAGTAACCGTCGGTGTCACAGTCTGTGTTACTGTCTGCGTTACTGTTCGTGTGACCGTAGGCGTTACCGAAGGTGTGACTGTCGGCGTTACCGTCGATGTAAACGTCGGAGATATTATTACAACTATCTGCGAATATCCCGAAGGCGTTACTCCCCTCGCGTCTGTTATCAGGTTCAAATACGAACCGTAATATTTGTCCCCCAAATCCGATATTGCCCTGAATGATACTGTATCAAAATTCGGGTCAGAGGTATTGTTCCATCCCGAAGCATAACTTACCACTATCTCATCTCCCACAAGCGAAGCTGACGCTCCGCTCACAGCGCTTGACAACCCCGCTATCCCGCTTACTCCCGGCGGCACCTCTATCCTTGCCTCTGTTATGGGCCCGTCTCCGCGCGCTATCACCCTGTATATGTAATCCGTCAAATCTCCGGCAACTGCCGTGTTTGGCTGTATGTAGGCGTACGCTGCGGGCGTTGACGTGTATGTTACTGTAACCGTAGGCGTGACTGAAGGTGTTGCCGTAGGTGTAGCTGTCTGGGTAGCTGTTTCAGTTATGGTTTGCGTGACCGTAGGTGTGACTGTCGATGTGACTGTAGGTGTAACCGTCGGTGTGACCGTCTGAGTTACCGTCGGCGTTATCGTGGGTGTTGCAGTCCGAGTAACCGTACCTGTCGGCGTAGGTGTACAGCCGCCTGACAAGACATCAAAATTATTTACAGAAAAGTAACCTGTGGTACCTATGACATTTGACTGCGCAGCCACTCCTATATAATAATTCGCGCCAACAGCCAGGGTATAATTGGCCAGAGCCGTCCAGTTGTTTCCGTCAGTCGAGTAATACCCGGTAAAACTGCTGCCCATTTTAAGCAGCCTCAAATATCCCGGCTCATTATTCACATATCCCGGACCGTCCTGCGCAGTCGTGGCTCCTCCGGTTGTCTCCCTGATTTGGAACGAGTACGCATTAACACTCGCGTACATATACAGGTTTCTTGAATTCGCGGCCAGCGTCTCCCTTATCATTATTCCTGTGCCTGCCCACCCGTTAACCTCTGATACAAAATTGACCCTCAAAGTTGCGTCAATGTCACCTGATACCGGCTGATAAATATACCTGAAATTATCCGCTGTTCCCCATGTGGTCCCTGCGACCGTTATTGTAAGGCTAGTCCCCTCAATCTGGCTTCCCGCTGCCGGGCTGCCTATATCGGATGCTGTCCAGAAAGACTCAAGGACGCCGTTGTCAAAAGGGTCGCTCTGAACGCACGACGCAAAAAACGGCGTTACTGTCGGAGTGGCTGTAAATGTCGGCGTCAGAGTATGTGTATTCGTTATTGTCGGCGTCGGCGTGCACGCGCCGTACAACACGCTGAAATCATTAACTGACGCGCTGCCTGTGGCTGCCGCGTCATGGGACGTAACTGCGATCCCTATAAGATAAATATCCGAAAACCCGCTTATCGTAACATTTCCTATAGGCGTCCACGCAGTGCCGTTTGCCGAATAATATCCTGTAAAATTTGAGCCTGATTTCACAAGCCTCACATAGCCGGGAGTGCCGCTTGTATATGAGCCCGTGGGCCCGCTGTTTGTGCTCGTCCCGTCAGTTGAAACCCTGCGCTGAAAATCATAATTATTGTCCCTTGTGGCGCAGGTAAAGGCGTGCCTTGACCCGGGCGTAAGATTCTCCCTTATCATAATCCCTGTCTTTGACCAGCCGTCTGTTGATGGCACGGAATTTACCCTGAGTGTCACATCCATATCGCCCGTTACCCTCTGAAATATGTAACGAAACCCGTCCGCTGTACCCCAGATATCAGCTCCGTTCGCGGTAATCGCGAGGCTTGTTGTCTCGCTCTGGCTCCCAAGCAAAGTTGTTCCCACATCAACGGCTGTCCAAAACGAGGCAAACGACGAATCATCAAAAGGGTCAGATTGAATACAACGCGCCTTATCAGCGCCCAGCGCCCACGCTATCGCAGCATCAAAGATATCCCAGGCATCCTGCGTGTGGACAGCGCCGGTTGTGTCGTATAAAAACAGTCCCACACGCCTCGCCGGCGCCCTGAAACTGCTGAACATAGTTGTCCCTGCCTCATAGCCAAAAACCACTGCCCTGGACGTGTTTCCCGTAAGGCTCATCACGCTGTCCGCATTGGCGTTCGGCACGCCCCAGGGCATTGTAGCTGACGAGGAAAAAACCGTTACTGTGTTTGATTTGTCTGCCGCGAGGTAATGCTCCTCATCAAGGACATAAACCTGTGACTGAGTGGCAGTTGTGCCGTAGTGCGTGCCCGCAGTGGTTCCTGTCATATACATATCGTCATAAAGATATGACTCCCACGTAATAAAAGGAATTGCCAAATCACGGAATTTAATATTAACATCGCCTGACGTGACAGTGGATGACACTATTACAAGGTCCATCCCGTCAGCGTCCGATGTCTGTGACGCGGGCCCCGTAACAACCGTCACATTATGCCCCAGTCCCGTCAGCCTGTCATATACTGCCTGGTCCCCGGAATTAAGCGCCGCGTTTCCCACAACAAACAGCATGTTTGTTTGTAAGGTAGCCGTAGGCATGGGCGTAAATGTACCTGTCGCTGTAGGCGTCGCCGTCGGTGTTATTGTCGGTGTTATTGTCGGCGTATCCGAAGATGTAAAACTCGGAGTCGCGGTCCGGGTCGCGGTAAATGTCGCAGTGGGCGTAAATGTGGGAGTGCTTTGCGACTCACATATTTCAATAAGCGACGCAGCCCAGGTAATACCGGCATCTATAGTATGACTTGTGGAATAGACTCCTGCTGTTGACGCCAGCCTCGAGCTCCCAAAACTCCGCGCGTTGCCGTTATCCGGAGCTCCGATCGTTCCCTGGCTCCATCGCTCAGTCCATCCTGAATCAAACACAAAATTGCCGCCTGCTGTCCTTAATGCCACATGGCTGAGTATCACGGAATTCGCCGCTGTTGTTGTCAGGGAAATATTGGGATTTCCGGAGGTGTTCCCGCCTTCATTATACGCTCCAAGGCTGTCAACATTATTAAAAACCACGGCCCCCATCGCGGCCTTTCTCGAGCTTCCAAGATTTACCACAATGTTTTCCGTTCCCTGATTTGGATTCGAAAGGTACCATGTCTGGATAACAAGCGCGTTTGACTGCATATAGCTGTCAAATTTGGAAAGCGATTGGCTTCCAAACGACACGCTTGTCACCGTGTCCTCTGTATTATGCTGTATCCCTATGCTGACAACCATCATCATCTCGGCGCCGGCGTTAACCGTATGCGCAAAGGTAAAATTCTGCGCGCTTCCGTTTGTTGATGAAGCAGAATTTACGGTTATCGCACCGAAAAGATCAGAGGAGAGAAAAAATAAAACAACAAGCAAAACCATAAGCCCCGGTTTTATGCCCGGCTTTCTCTCCCATCCTGCTCTGATAGCTTTAAGACCGCACAACACTCGCAATCCTGCTCCCTTTCCCAAACTAAAAATTTATTTAATTAAACTATTTCACGCAAAATAGAGACACCTATAACTTCACAAAACCCTTTATATTTTTCAGGTTTTGCCTCTTTTTCCCTCTTTGGGCACAACTATCCCATATTATATAATTATACATTATTAAATTAGTTAAAGCAAATTTTGATTTACCCGTACGGCCTTATAAAAACCCTTTAAAATCAGGGATTTTTACCCCTGCTTTTTTGCCCTTGGATGCGCGTTGTTATACTCTTTTTTCAGCTTTTGTATCGATAAATGGGTGTAAATCTGGGTGGTTGAGAGGTTCGCGTGTCCCAGCAGTTCCTGGACAGAGCGCAGGTCAGCGCCCCTGTCAAGAAGGTGGGTGGCGAATGAATGGCGCAGGGTATGAGGCGTCACTTTTTTAACGATTCCGGCCGCAGCAGCGTATTTTTTTATCATAAGCTCGACAAACCTCGTTGTCAGCCTGCCGCCCCGCTTATTGATGAAAAGCGGGCCCGGGTCGCCTGCTTTCCTGAGTTCCTTTACATACGCCCGCAGTATGTCAAGCGCAGCAGTGCCCGCGGGTATCACTCTCTCCTTGTTTCCCTTGCCGAGCACTTTTATCTCTTCGTTGATAAAATCAATATTTTTCAGGTTAAGCGTTACCAGCTCATTTACCCTGATTCCCGTGGAGTACACAAGCTCAAGCATTGCCCTGTCCCTCAGCGAGATAAAATCCGCGCCTGACGCCGCGGATAAAAGAACGTCTGTCTCTTTTTCCGTCAAAAAATCAGGAAGGCGCTTGTCCCTTTTTGGTGTTAATATCCCGGAAAACGGGTTGAAACCCGCTGTTTTGCGCCTCACGAGGAACCTGTAAAAACCCCTCAACGCCGCTATTTTTCTGGCAATGGAATTTTTAGAGGTTTTTTTCAGGCTTAAAGCCTCTATGTATTTTCTTATCCTGCCGCTGTCAGCCTCAATTCCCTTATTAAAAACAATAAACTGCCTGATATCCCGGCCATAGCCTTTAATTGTGTTTGGCGAGTAATTTCTGCCTGCCTCAAGAAACCTAAGAAAATCCGCTGCCGCGCCTTCGCTATTCCCCATGTTCCGCGAGCTCTTCTTTTTTATAATCACATTTCGCGCAGTAAGTAATCACGCTCTTTTTTCTGCGTTTTTCAAATATGACCTGCGCCTTGCAGGACGGGCATTCCTTTTGAAGCGGGATGTCCCATGTCATGAATTTGCATTTAGGGTAATTAGAGCATCCGAAAAACTTGCCGCGGCCCCTGATGGCTTTTTCAACAATACTGCCGCCGCAGTCAGGGCAGGCAGAACCCGTCTCCTTTATTATCCTCTTGGTGTACTTGCAGCCAGGATACGTGGAACAGGCTATGAAACTTCCGTACGGCCCCTGTTTAATAATGAGGGAAGAGGCGCATTCCGGGCACTTCTCGTCAGGCGGCAGCTCCTCTGTCTCCCCCTCTTTTACCAGTGTCTTGGCATTTTTGCAGTCAGGATATTTTTCACAGGATATAAACTTTCCGAACCTTCCCCATTTTATGACCATTTTCGCGCCGCACTTTTCGCAGGCTTCTCCTGTTTCGGTCTCTATGCTCTTCTTGAGCTCATCCATGTGCGCAACCGCGTTTTCAAGAAGCTTCTCAAACCCCGTATAAAAACCGGCCATGAGGCTGTGCCACTCGACTGTCCCCTCCTCAACACGGTCAAGGTCATCCTCCATCTTTGCCGTAAACTCCTCATTTATGATTCCGGGAAAACTTTTTTGCAGCACGTCATTGACTATAAGGCCCAGTTCCGTGGGGACAAACCTGTTCTTTTCCCTTTCCATGTATTTTCTCGCGACAAGCGTGGAAATAATCGGCGCGTACGTGCTCGGCCTTCCTATATCCTTTTCCTCAAGCGCTTTTACGAGCGTCGCGTCCGAATAGGCGGGAGGCGGCTGGGTAAAGTGCTGCTCCGGGATAAGGCTTTCAAGCCCGAGTATCTCGCCCTCATATAATTCAGGCAGCCTGCTGCCTTCTGCCTGCGTATCTCCGTTTTCCCGGTCCCCGTTTTTCTCCTGCTCCGGCGCATCACCGTAAACCCTTAAAAACCCGTCAAACTTTTTTATGGACCCGTTCGCGCTGAACGTATATTCAAGAGCTGATATTTTTGCCTTTGTATCGTCAAAAACAGCAGGCGTCATCTGGCTGGCAACAAGCCTCTTCCATATAAGGGAATAGAGCCTATACTGGTCCTCATCAAGGCTTTTTTTGACTGCCTCGGGCGCCCTTAAGGTCGATGTGGGCCTTATCGCCTCGTGCGCGTCCTGCGCGGACTTTTTCGACTTGTAAAAATTCGGAACCTCCGGCGCGTATTCAGAGCCGAGTTTTTCCTTTATATAGGCGAGCGTCTCCTGCTGTGCCTCAGCCGAAATTCTGAGCGAGTCCGTCCTCATATACGTAATCAAACCCACGGACCCCTCGCCCTCAATGTCAACTCCCTCGTACAGCTGCTGCGCAATTGCCATTGTTTTATAGGCCGTAAACCTGAGCTTTCGCGCCGCCTCCTGCTGCATTGCGCTTGTGATAAAAGGCGGGTACGGCCTCCTTTTTCTCTCTTTTCTCTGAATCTCGGTAATTTTATACTCGCAGGACTTAAGCTCCTCCACTATGGCGTGCGAGACAGCGCTGTTTTCAAGGCTTAATTTTTCCCCGTTTTTTTCCGAAAGTTTCGCCTTAAACCCGTCGCCGCCGCTGTTTTTCAGCAGCGCTTCAATGGACCAGTACTCAACCGGGTTAAACGCCTCGATTTCCCGCTGGCGTTCAACAATGAGTTTGAGCGCCACTGACTGAACCCGGCCCGCGGAGAGCCCTTTTCTTATGGCGCCCCAGAGCAGCGGGCTTATCTTGTAACCGACCAGCCTGTCAAGTACGCGCCTCGCCTGCTGCGCGTTTACAAGGTTCAGATTTATCTCAAGCGGGTTTTCAAGCGCCTTCAACACAGCGCTTTCGGTTATTTCGTTGAACAACACCCTGAATATTTTTTTTGGCCCGAGCTTTTTCTCGCACCGCTTTATCTCGGAGGCGATGTGCCAGCATATCGCCTCTCCCTCGCGGTCAGGGTCGGCCGCCAGATACACTTCAGAGGCTTTTTTTATCTCTTTTTTGAGTTCGGTCAGGACTTTTCTCTTTTTGCTGAGGACTATGTATGTGGGTTCAAAGTTGTTTTCAATATCAACGCCAAGCCTTGACTTTGGAAGGTCTATCAGGTGCCCCTTTGTCGCCTGAATCTCAAAACCTCTTTTAACGAACTTCTTTATTGTTTTTATCTTTGTGGGCGACTCCACAAGTATAAGTTTTATCTCCTTTTTTTTCTTTGGCGCCGCTTTCTTTTTTTTAGCCTTCTTTTTTTCCGTCACATTATTCTCCGCTTCGTTTTTTATAATGTCCTTACGAAAAACTTTCCGCTGAGCTGCCTTACCGCGCCTTTCATCTCCATCATTGTCAGCAGTATGCCCGTTTTGGTTATATCAATATTACTTTCAAACGCGATATTGTCAATATGTTTTTTCTCGCACGAAAGAACCCTGTAAACAACCTTTTCCTCTTTTGTAAGCTCGGGCAGCTTTTTTTCCTTTATCTCAAAGACATAAGACGCCTGAAGCTCGTACTCGTACATCACATCCGCAAAAGACGTGACAGGTTTCGCGCCGTTTTTTATAAGCTCGTTTGTTCCTTCCGACTGCTCGGAAGTAATCGGCCCCGGCACAACAAAAACATCCCTGCCCTGCTCAAGCGCGTAATCCGCCGTTATCAAAGCGCCGCTTCTTGCCGCCGCCTCAACAATTATTGTCCCGCGGGAGAGCCCGCTGATTACCCTGTTGCGCCTCGGAAAGTTCTGCCTTAAACCAATCATATTTACGGGAAACTCCGACAAAAATGTGCCGTTTTTCAGTATGTCCCTTTGAATCATGTATTTCTCAAACGGATAAATCGGCCCGAAACCGTGACCCAGCACAGCGGCGGTGTACATCCCGTTTTTCACAGCGCCGATATGAGCGAGCGAGTCAATGCCGCGAGCCATGCCGCTTATGACATTTATCACGCACCCGCACCTTCCCATCTCACTGCTGAGTTTCTTTACCACTGACGCGCCGTAATCACTGACGCTCCTGCTCCCCACTACTCCTATATTAAGCCCTGTTTGGGGAAATTTTAACCCCGCCATATATAAGACCGGCGGCGGGTCATATATGGTTTTCAGTATTTTCGGGTACTCCTCATCGTGCCTGGTGACAATCCTCGCGTTCATTTTTTCCACGGCTTTGAACTCTTCGTCAACAACCCTGCTGTTTATAGTGAGTATCTTTGCCGCAAGAATGTCCCCTATGCCGTCAACATCCGCAAGATGATTCCTGCCCGCCTTTACGGCTTCTGCCGCGGAACCAAACCTGTCGATGAGCCTGTTAAGCTTTATACTGCCCACGCCGTCAACCATATTCAGCCCGACAAGCGCGCGCCGTTCTTCTTCAGGTACTGTCATTGTTTTCCCCTCTATATTTTTAGCCGTTAACTGCGGAATTTTACAATTGAACGCGGGATTTGTCAAATACAATAAAGACAATTTACAATTTGGAATTTGCAATTTACAAGTGGACGGCAAAAAGAAACGAACCGGTTTTTGCCGGTTGCTAAACAACCTTTGCCTTGACACGCACTGACGCAGGACGGGGCGGGTAGGGCAACTGAAATTACAAAAAACAAACACCGCGGACAACCGGACAGCGCAGGAGCGCTGTCCCTACAAAAACAGCACGTTTCTGTAATGAATCCTTGTTTTTTGAAGGTTGCTGAACAAGTACTGCCCCAACACAAACTATCGCAGGACGGGGCGGGCAGCGGAAAATTTTCCTGATTTAAAGCCTAGTACAGTTATAAGCAACTCCTCTCCCCGTCTCGAATCTACAAGCCTACAGAACAGACCCGCCCGTAATAGTGCGCAAGCCGGGCCGCGCACAGCAGTCTATCGTGAAATCAATAAAATCAGGCCCATGGCAATCAGGGAAATTTCTCCGCTGCCTGCCCCGGCCCACCTC
>DSBP01000261.1 GCA_011049465.1 bacterium
CTTGTTTAGCAGCCTGCAAAAAACAAGGATTAAATATCGATGTGTTGTTTTCGTAGGGGCGATTCACGAATCGCCCAAAGCGTTTTGTCTTCCGGTATTTGTTCTAACTTGCAAATTCAAAATTGTAAATTGCCTTCCTTGAGGTGGGCCGGGGCAGGCAGCGGAGAAATTTCGCCGATTTACATCGGCGGCGAGCCCGGTCAGATGCATACTCGTGAATGGCCGCGATTAGGCTTGCGCAGGTTTTATGGCGGCAACTCTCATGCAGGGCATTGATGTTTGGGATGGCGTTGAATAGCGCGCAACACAGACGCGCCCTGAGTTCTCGACGAAATTTTCCGCTACCAGCCCCGTCCTGCGATGGTTGCACGTTACGGCAATACTTGTTTAGCAACCTGCAAAAAACAAGGACTAAATATCGATGTGTTGTTTTCGTAGGGGCGATTCACGAATCGCCCAAAGCGTTTTGTCTTCCGGTATTTGCACTAACTTGCAAATTGCAAATTCCAAATTGTAAATTGTTCTACTTGAGGTGGGCCGGGGCAGGCAGCGGAGAAATTTCGCCGATTTACATCGGCGGTGAGTCCGGTCAGACGGAGACTCGTGAATGGCCGCGATTAGGCTTGCGCAGGTTTTAGGGCGGAAATTCTTATGCAGGGCACAGGTGTTTGGGATGGCGTTGAATAGCGCACAGCACAGACGCGCCCTGAGTTCTCGACGAAATTTTCCGCTACCAGCCCCGTCCTGCGATGGTTTGTGTTGGGGCAATGGTTGTTTAGCAGCCGGCAAAAAACAAGAATAAAACAATGTGATGCGTGATGCGCTGTCCGCAGGGTCTGTTTTTTTGCACTAACTTGCAAATTGCAAATTCCAAATTTAAACTGTTTTATTAAATTCCCGTTCAATTCCCAATTTTTCAGTTGCATTTATCCGCGGTTGGTATATATTATTTCAGGATGGTTTTCATGAAAAAAACCGCTATTGCGGAAATTCCTTAAACGAGGCTGAATTGAAATCAATAATTGTCATACCCACATACAACGAGCGGGAAAACATAAAAAAGATTATTCCTGTAATCAAAAAAAACCTTAAAAACTGCCATATTCTGGTTGTTGACGACGCCTCGCCTGACGGCACCGCGGCTGAGGTGAAACGCATATCCAAAAAGATACCGGGGGTTTTTCTGCTTAAAAGAAGGGCAAAGCTGGGGCTCGGCACGGCGTATGTGGCGGGGTTTAAATACGCTCTCAGGAAAGATTACGGGCTCATATTTGAGATGGACGCCGATTTTTCACATGACCCGTCTTATCTCCCGCTTCTGGCGGAAGCGGCAAAAGAAAACGACCTTGTTATCGGCTCGCGCTATTTAAAGGGCGTGAGCGTTGTGAACTGGCCCATCAGGAGGCTTATACTCTCGAAGTTCGCGAATATGTACGCTGCCGGAGTCACGGGCCTGCCGCTTAAGGACTGCACGAGCGGTTTTAAGTGTTACAGGAGAAGCGTACTTGAGAAGATAAACCTTGATTCCATACATTCTGACGGTTATGCTTTTCAGATAGAGATGCATTACAAAGCTTGGAAAAACGGGTTTAAAATAAAGGAAGTTCCGATTATCTTTGTTGACCGCCACTCGGGCAGCTCAAAGATGTCGGATAAGGTTATTATGGAAGCGGCTTTTATTGTGTGGAAACTGAAACTTGGGCTGGCAAAATAGCCCTTTTGAAAAAGGAGCAGGCGATGGCAAAAAGGGTTCTTGTTACGGGAGGCGCCGGGTTTATAGGGTCAAATATCGCGGATGAGCTTATACGCAGGGGATATGGGGTTACAGTCATCGACAGCCTTGTCACGGGAGAGAAAAAAAACATAAATCCAAAGGCGCTGTTCATAAAGGGAGACGTGAGAAACCCGCGCGACATCGCGAAATGTTTCGCGAAAAAAATTGATGTTATTTTTCACATCGCCGGCTGCGCGTCAACCATAAAATCCTTTGACGACCCCGCGGCTGACCTGAATACAAATGTCCTGGGCACGGTTAACATCATAAACGCGGCCATAAAACACCGCGTCCCGAGGCTGCTTTACGCTTCGTCAATGACAGCCTACGGAGTGCCTGACTCAATACCTGTCAGGGAAACAATGGGAACAAGGCCCATAGCATATTACGGCATAACAAAATACGCGGCTGAGCGCTATGTCCTCGCCACCGGTGAGAGAAAGGACATCGGTTTCAGGTTAAACACTACGGCTTTCAGAATGTTCAATGTATACGGACGCAGGCAATCGCTCACAAACCCTTATCAGGGCGTTGTCTCAATATTCATAGGAAACGTGGCCCGCGGCGAGACAGTAACCGTCTTTGGCGACGGAAAACAATCGCGCGATTACGTGCACATAAGCGATGTGGCAAATGCATGGATAGGCGCCATAAACAACCCTGAATCCTACGGACAAACCTTTAACCTTGGTTCCGGTATAAGGGTCTCGGTAAACAGGCTCATAGACATAATACTTAAAAATTTCGGCAGGAGCAGAAAAAACCACAGGATTGTCTATAAACCCGCAAGGCCCGGGGACCAGCGCCACATGCAGGCAGATATATCAAAAGCGCGCGCGCTGCTCAAATGGAAGCCCGGGACAGTGTTTGCGGAAGGCCTTCGCGATGTCATTGAATGGGCAAAGGGAAACTGAGGGGATAAGCGGCGTAATTATGATGAGGCTCTTTACGGGCATACCTCTTGGCGCGGATTTTAAAAACTCAATTGTTTCCATCTACCACCGGTTCAGCGGGTTTGAGGGGCTGAGGTTTACCGCAACAGAGAACCTTCACGTAACCCTCAAGTTTTTCGGGGAAGCACAGCCTGAAATGGTTGACGGGCTCAAAGCCGCGCTTGACAGGGCCTGCGGCGGGACAAAGCCGTTTTTTATATCATCAGCCGGCGTATCCTGTTTCGGCTCGGAAAAATACGCGCGCGTGATATGGTGCAATATTGAGAAAAACAGCGGCAAAATTTCGGAATTATTTGCGCGGATTGAAGAGGAATCCGCCGCTGCCGGGTTTAAAAAAGAAGAACGAGCCTTTACCCCGCACATAACAATAGCGCGCTCAAAAGAGGGCGTGAATATTAAAAGAAGGCTTAAAGACATAAAATTCGATTATGGCGCCGAAGCCGGGGGGATATGCCTTTTTTCAAGCACGCTTTCCCCGCAGGGCCCCAAATATGATATAATTCACAGGGTAATTTTTAAGGAATGAACCTCAGGTTGAAACGGAGATTTAATGGCTTTTAATACTGACGCGACAAAAAAATATGAGAGATGGTTTTTAACGCCCGGCGGCATGTATGTTGACGACAAGGAAAAGGAGCTTCTTCTGACATCCATGCGGTTTAAGCGCGGCGAGACCGTGCTCAACATCGGAAGCGGCACGGGGCGTTATATTGAGTACCTGACGGACCTCGGGCTCAATGTATGGGGGGTGGAGCCTGTGCCTGAGCTTGTGAAAATGGCCGTAAGAAAATCCGCAATTGACCCTGCCAGAGTTATGATAAATTCATATGAAAGTCTGGTTTTTGGAGACAGCTCGTTTGATCATGTTATTCTTATAACAACGCTGGGTTTTGCGGCGGACAGGGAAGAATCATTAAGGGAAGCTTACAGGGTCGCGAAAAAAAAGGTGGCAATAGGGTTTTTAAACCGGCATTCCCTTTCAAGCCTACTGCCCGTAAAACAGCACAGGGCAGTGTACACAAAAACCGCGCATATGACGGGCAGCGAGCTTAAAGCGCTTGTGTTTAAGGCCCTGAGCGGGCTCGCAAAAACCGATGTGGAAATCAAATACACCCTCTATCTTCCGGTTTCGGTCGGATATCTTGTCCAGTTTGTTGACGACGTGCTTGAAAATTTCAACCTGCCTTTTGGGGCGTTCGGAATGATGGTTATACATAAAAAAAATGAAGAAGAGAACGCGCCCCCTCGGGCTCCGGAGGGGAAATAAATGGCTGTAATAGGCTATATGTTTACAGGCGCGGGATATCAATATGTGGGGCTGGGCAAAAAAGCCTATGATTCAACATGGTCAATGCGGCAGTATTATGATAAGGTTGAAAAAAATTATCCTGATTTTAAAATCAACAAGCTCTCGTTTTTGGGGCCGGAAAGCGAGCTTTCTGCCGAGGAGAACGGGCTCATAATAAACGCTGTATACCAGCGGGGCATCTTTGACGTGCTAAAGGACTACAAAGTAACGCCCGAGCAGATGATGGGCTATAAATCAGGAGAGCTCATGGCTCTTGCCTGCGCGGGCGCCCTCTCCTTTGATGACGCGATGAATTTTCTATTTAAAAAACGGGAGCTTGTCCTTGAGGAGGTCGGCAGGGAGTTCTTTCACCACATGCTTGTGAATTCACTTGATATACAACAGGCGGATAAAATCATAGAGGGGTTTAAGGGCAAGGCAGATGTGCACGCGGCGGCCTATAACGGAAAGGACAGCTGCATCATCGCCTGCGAGACAAAGGCAGCGGCTGCTGTCGAGTCGCTGTTAAAAAAACTCAGCGCGGCCGTGATACACCTTCCGAATGAGGAATTTGCCTGCATGCCCGTATTGAAGCCGATAGCGGACAGGCTGAAAGAAGAGTTTGTGAAAATTTCCATGGACAAGCCCGTAAACAGGGTCATCTGCCAGACCACCGGAGAATACTACGAGAGCGTGAAGGAGATAAGGGAAAAATTTACCGACTACATATGGAAACCCTCCCTTATCGGAGCTTCGCTGGAGGCCATGCTGAAAAACGGCGTTAACACCTTTGTTGAAACCGGTCCGGGGACATTTCTTTCAAGGATGTCAAGAAAACACGACAGCTCAAAACGCTCGCTTAATACAAACGACCTCGGCGAGCTTCAAAAGACCGTCAAACTCGCGAATTAAACGAACCACGGAGGCTTTTTTGAATATTGAAAATCTCTTAAACAAAGAACAGCTTGAGGCGGTATATCACAAAGACGGCCCGATACTTATCCTGGCCGGCGCCGGAAGCGGCAAGACGCGCGTAATCACATACAGGATAGCCCATCTTCTGTCCGAGCACAGGATACCGCCCGGAAACATACTTGCGGTGACCTTTACAAACAAGGCTGCCATGGAGATGAAATCAAGAATAAAGAAGGCGGCCGGAAAGCAGGCTGAGGAGATACAGATATCGACATTTCACGCGTTTGGATGCAAAATACTGCGCCGGCACGCCGATAAACTGGGATACACGCGCCAGTTTTCAATATATGATGAGGATGACCGCGAGCGGCTGGTAAAAGAATGCATGCATCAGGCAAAGGTCTCGGACAAGGAGATGAAGCCTTATGAAATAATAAAGCGGATAAGTTCCATTAAAAACATGCTTATTTCCCCTTCTGAGTACTCGGAAAAATACGCCTCTGAATACACCTCTAAAATTACGGCCCGTATTTACGAAATATACGAGGAAAAAATCAGGCGCTGCAACGCCATGGATTTTGACGATTTAATCTCGCGCCCGGTGGAGCTCTTTGTAAAAAAACCGGAAATCCTCGCCCTTTACAGGGACAAGTTCAGGTATATCCTGATAGACGAGTATCAGGACATAAACAACTCACAGTACGTGCTGATTACAATGCTCGCTGAAAAGTATAAGAATATCTGCGTTGTAGGCGATGATGACCAGTCAATATACAGGTTCCGCGGCGCTGACATCACCAATATCCTCGGGTTTGAGCAGGATTACCCCGAGGCAAAAGTAATAAGGCTCGAGCAGAATTACCGCTCGACAAAAAACATCCTTTCAGCGGCGCACAGCGTCATAAAAAACAACGCGGGAAGAAAGGATAAGGAGCTGTGGACAGACAATACAGAAGGCGAAAAAATAACATTTTACTACGCTGACGACGAGGTGCATGAATCCGAATGCATACTTGACGCTGTTGACAGGCTGATGCGCTTTGAGGGGGTGCGGCTGAAAGACATCGCGGTCTTTTACAGGACAAATGCCCAGTCGCGCGTGATAGAGGACAGATTCAGGAGGGCGGGCCTGCCGTACAAGCTCATAGGCGGGATACAGTTTTACGGCAGGATGGAGATAAAGGACCTGCTCGCGTACCTGCGTACTGTCGCGAACCCGTCCGATATCATGAGCTTTAAACGCATAATAAACGTGCCGCCGCGCGGTATAGGCGACGCCACAATTGACCGCGTTGAGGAGTACACCTTTGAAAAATCCCTCACTTTTTTTGAGGGGCTCGGAGAGGCGGACAAAATTGAAGGCATAAAAGATTCCACGCGGTCATCGCTTCTCAAGCTTTACGGATTAATAAAGCACCTTGTTGACAGCAGGGGAGAGATGCGCATACAGGATATTCTTAAAACAATTATTTCGGGGACGGGTTATCTGGACTACTGGTCACAGGACGCGTCGCCAAAGGCAAAAGACAGGGTGGACAACATAAGGGAGCTTGTCTCAGCCATATCCGAATTTGAGGATTCCTCAAAAGAGGCAAAACTTGAGGATTTTTTAAACCAGGTCGCGCTTGTCTCTGACGCTGACAAGCTTGATGAGAACGCTGACGCAGTAACTTTGATGACAATACACAGCGCCAAGGGGCTTGAATTTGATACTGCTTTCATAGCGGGCATGAACGAGGGCGTCTTTCCGCACAGAAACTGCATTGAAGAGCCGGACGGGATAGAAGAGGAAAGAAGGCTCGCGTATGTGGGCATAACCCGCGCGCGGAAAAAGTTGTTTCTCTTAAGCGCTGTTTCAAGGCGGCAGTTCGGCGCAAAAAAGGAGGGAAAGATATCGCGGTTTGTTGATGAGATACCCGCAGAGCTTCTTATGCACAAAGGAAGGCTTCCTGTTAAAACAACAGAGGAAAAGTACATGAAAACCGGCGCTGAAACGCTGATGGTTGACGCGGAGCCCGACTATGGCCTGCCCGATGAGGAGATCCCGCCCTTAAAGCCCGGGGACAGGGTCAAGCACAAGGTTATGGGCCCGGGCTATGTGGCGAGAATAGAGCCGCACGGGAGTGATTTTAAAGTAACGGTTGTCTTTCAAAAATGCGGGAAAAAGGTGCTCTCCGCAGCCTACGCGGGGCTGAAGAAAACAGGATGAAAGCATTTTATATTTGATATTGAATATTTTATAATTAGACAAAAACCCCCATACCAACCCTGCACCCCGGGCCGTGTTTTCATTATAAAATATCATTATTTTTCATAAAACGTTTGATATATTTTTGTCTAATAAAATAATACTTGACAAAATATCTTTCCCGCGTATACTTTATACATAAACGCAAAAGTAGTTGTTTTTACTTCACTGCAGGAACACCAAGCTTCGTTTCGGGGAGGCAAAGTTTGAAGGTGAAGATGCGCGGGGTTAAACAGAAAAAAGTAAGCGAGAATATTCTATCTATAATTCAAAATATGCGGGAGGGTGAAAAACAATGAAAAAAATGCTGATTATTTTATTGTTTGTGTTCAGCTGTTTTGGGGTAATATTTGGCGCGGCAGAGGTAAGAAACGTAGCAGTCACGGGCGGGTGTTACACGCCGGGGCAGAATATAACGGTTAACTTTGAGGTACGCTGCGCCGCATATAATACAACATTCGGTTCAATAATCTTTTCTGCGGATAATAGTCCTCATTATACTGATGACGCAGTATGGACAAGCGAGGGGCCGCAGGATCCGCCGGACAATAACGGCCATGACGGCGGGAGCATGCAGGCGCAGGGCAGCAACGGAAGCGCATGGCATCAGAAGAGTTATGTGGTAAAAGTTCCGTTATGGTACAACGGGACGCATTATGTAATAGTGAACGTGGCGGAGAATTATATGCAACTGCATCCATGGGGGCAGCACATACAAAACAGCGCGAGCGTTGTGATGGCGCAATGCGCGGTTCCCACCGCGACACACACGCCTGTCCCGCCAACAGCGACAAATACGCAAATACCGCCGACATATACATATACTCCAATCCTCCCAACTTTTACATTTACAATTACGGAAACAAGCACACCAACAATAACGCTTACCCCAATAATTGGAGAAGGTAGTGCTATAATTTTTCCGGAACAAATAACAGCAGGCAGTACCGGTAATACCATATTAATTACATATACAGCAGGTGAAACAAATTGGGAACCGGTATTATGGGGAACTTTAAAATTAACAATACCGGAAGGGTGGAGTCCGCCAAGTTTAACAGTAACAGACCCTGGATGTGTAAACGTAATTATAACGAATGGTTCTCTATTGGGTACAAGTATAAACGGCCGGGAAATAATTATTCAAGCGAGAGATTTACAACCAATAACGGGGCAGATAAAAATAGAATATGGAGATAAAAAATTTGGTAGCCCGGGAGCAACCGCGCAAGGAAATACGGGAACGGCAAGATTTATAATAAAAGTGACTCCCAAAGGAGACGCTGCGTATGAAATAGCAAACAGTCCTATAATAGAGGTGGTAGGGGAGTCAACTTTTACGGAAACAAATACAACCGAAAGTATATCTACACAAACAAATTTTGTATTTCAACAAAATCAATTAAACAATAATTGCGATAAAATAATATTTTCCTCTGATAGAGACGGGAATTGGGAAGTTTATGAGATGAGCGCGGATGGCAGCAATATAGTTAATTTAACAAATTTTCCCGGCGCGCTTGATTACGCATGGGATTATTCTTCGAATAGAGATAAAATCTTGTTCACATCAGACAGAGACGGGATAACTAAGCTATATGAGATGAACGGAGATGGTACAAATGTAAACGAAATTGCGGATAATTTATTATTTTATACCGATCCAAAATACTCGTCGGACGGTACAAAAATAGTATTCATATCGCAGATTACAGGAGCTCTTGAAATATTCTTAATGAATTCAAATGGGACCGAAATAACGCAGATAACTAATGATGGAATATGGAAAACAAGTCCTGCTTTATCACCGGATGGGACAACGATTATTTATGGCGCAAGTGTTGTTGGTGGTTCGGACATTTTTGAAATCAATGCAGATGGCAGCGGCTCACCAAGGAATCTCACGAATACAGAGGGCAATAATGACGAGTGCCCTGTATTTTCATCAGACGGACAAAAAATATTGTTTGTGTCCTGGGGGCCAGGGGGTCTTAAAATATATGAAATGGATCGAGACGGCTCGAATGTAACAATATTGACCCCGGAGTTAGTTAATACTAGCACCCCGAATTATTCATCTGATAATACAAGGATAATATTCAGTATGTTTACTATCAACAATAAGGTTCACAGAATTTTTATTATGAATAGGGATGGGTCGGAAATTCAGCAATTAACAAATACTGCTGCCGGATACCATGATTTTGGTCCTATATGGAAAAAGTGTGTTATAACCCCTTCACCCACGCCTGACCCCACCATAGTTGCGGTAAAAGACTCCGCAATAGACTGGCTGCATACCATGCAAATGTTGAGCCCGCTCGGCTATCCGGCACAGGTGCATGGAGCGTGGGGCAGGAACGACAACCAGTGGGGC
>DSBP01000153.1 GCA_011049465.1 bacterium
GTCTTTATGAAATTATTTCAGTCCATTGATTCTTTCAGAGGGGAATCGGACATAAGGACATATCTTTACAGAATGGCGGTAAACAGGTCAATAGACCTTATCCGCTCCAGAAGGGTCAGAGAGGAAAAGATGGGAAAAATAGAGGTAAAAACAGTTCAGGAGAGCCATTTAGAGCCGAAATTCGCGGAGATTATAGAGAAATTGGATGAAAAACACAGGGTTGTCCTTCTTCTTTCCGAAGTGGCGGGGTTTTCATACAGGGAAATCGCCGAAGCCCTTGATACAAAAGTAGGGACGGTAAAATCAAGGGTGAACAGGGCGATAACCGAGCTGAGGAAAATTTACGCGAAGGAGGGATTGCTGTGAGGTGTGCTGAAGCAGGAAAGAAGTTTTACGATTATTTAAAGGGCGAGCTTGGGCCGCGGGAACGCGCCGGAATCAAGGCTCACCTTGATAAATGCAAACCGTGCGCCGAGGAACACAAAAAGCTGGGCAAAACAAGGTCGCTGTTTGTCAATTCCCTTGAACCCGCGCCTGCCAAGGTAAAGAAGAGGCTTGATGCGGTTTTTCCGGCGGAGAGGAACGCGTTTTTGCTGCCGGTTTTAAAGCCGGTTTTTGCCGCTGCGTTTAGCCTGATGCTTCTTGCGGGAGGAGCGGCATTTCTGGCGCTCAATGAGGCGAAAAAGCAGAATGAGATAAATGAGGCGATTTACATGCCGTTCAGCCATGTTGTGAAAAATGATGAGCCGTCTGTTTTTTCCGGGCCGCAGGTTAATTACATGACAAATGTGGATTTTTATAACATAAGCCTGATATATGAATAAAACGAGAGAGGTGGTTTTCTTGGCTAAAACAGGGATTATGGTTCTTGCGGTTTCCGCGTTATTCGGAATTCAGGTTTTATACGCGATGTCAGCCGGGACAAAAGGCGCGCAGCCGCGCGACAGGCATGACCATGTTTATTTTATGAAGGCTCTTGACTTAAGCGAAGAACAGGCTGCGAAAGTGAAGGAGATAAAGGATGCCTCGAAAACGGAAGTTGATTCCCACAAAAAGGCGATAGACGAAGCAACGCTCGAAATAAGGGAGGAGATAAAAAACGAGAATCCGGACAGGGAAAAGATTTCAAGGCTCACAGAAACGATATCCGAGAACCAGAAGAAACTTATGATGCTGAGAAACGAGCATATGTTTTTGATAAAGGAGACACTGACAAACGAGCAGTTTGATAAGATGATGGATATAATGGAAAAACACGGGGAGAGGCGCGGGAAGTTTGATGGGAAGAGGAAAGACAGGAAGTTTTAGAATAAAGGCAGGATAAGCTGAAAATGTAAATGATGTCATATGTTGCGGCCTTAATAGGAATAGGAATCAGGAATTGTTTTTTACCCGCCACCCGCTCCGTCCTACAAATGTCCGGTTGTATCTCATAACTGACGGGTTGCCGCGGCGGGATAATTTTTGTTGATTTTTTGCGGGGGTTGCATGATAATAATTAAAACAGGTTATAATAAAACGGAGGGATAAACAACATGAAAAAAACAATTTTAACAGCAGCTCTGTTGCTGCTCGGCGTTTCGCTTTTTGCGGTGGTTCCGATTACAATCAATTACCAGGGATACCTGGCTGACAGCGGCGGGGTGCCTGTAAACGGACAGAAAAACCTGCGTTTTTATATTTATGACGCGCCAACCGGTGGAAACTATAAGTGGAGCGAAACGCAATCAGGTGTAAATATTTCAGAGGGTATTTTTAATGTTATTCTGGGAACTGTATGGCCGATTAAGCACTCTTTTCACAGGGAATACTACCTTGAAATTCATGTTGACCATACAGGCACGGGTTCGTGGCAGGTAATGTCGCCGAGGCATACATTAACAAGCGTTCCGTACGCCCTTGCCGCTAAACAGGTTGTATATGACAACACTCTTACAGTAGCGCCTGACGGCGGAGGAACCACATCCACAGTGTCAAGGGCAATAGACATGCTTATGGGAACGGGCGCTTTCGCGTTGGACGGCCCGCTTTTACCCGCGCCTTCAAATACAACGCCGTGGGTGATTGAGGTAAAGGGAGGGTATTACCATGAGCCGGGAACATTCGGGGGGGCAGGAAGGATTGTAATACCCGGTTATGTGACTGTGCGCGGAGCCGGCTATAACGCCGTAAAAATCAGGACATCGAGCGGTTTTCAAATGACCGGAACGAAAAGCGGTATGGAGGGTTTTACGATTACAAACACCAACTATACGGAAGTGATTAATATGGCTGCCTGCATCAACTGCTATGTGAGGGACTGTTTAATAGAATCGGTTCAGCCGAATCCCGCTATAAATATGACAAATGCTGTTGAAAGCGAAATAAGGGGAAACAGAATAATCGGATACGGCAGCGGCTCCGCGAGGGGAATAAGAATAGGCGGTATTAACAGGTGCGATATCAGGGATAATTATATAGATATCAATAACCCCGCCCTCCCTTCAGCAAACACGGGTTCATACGCGATAAGCGATGCGGGCAGCGCGATAATAAACAGTTACATTACAAACAATACAATACGTTACAATACTTCAGGCAGCGGCGCAACCGCCGGTTACGGCATAGGGTTAAGTTCGGGCGGCTCGGGCCGCGTAAGCAGCAATATCTTCCATTTAGGGATCGCTCCAAAGGATATTGTTGATATGTCAACATACACCGCGCCGGCAAGCACGGCATTTACGCCTGACGGAGTAAACAATCAGGGCAGCAGCGGCGCGCTGCTCAGTAATTTTTAAGGAATTAAAATGAAAAAAACCGCCTCTCTCTTTTTTGCCGCTGCTGCGGTATTTTTATCCGCGGGTTTCGCTGCCGCGCACAGCGGTTTTTCTTCCGCTGATTATGCGGGCGTTGATGATGTTGTTGACGCAGGCGGCAGTACTGCCTCTTCGGCAGACTACAGCGTATTAAGCGCAATAGGGCAGGCAGCCATAGGGCAGGCAGCTTCGGCGGATTATGTGATTAACGCCGGTTTTTTAAGGGCAAAACTTGTTGCGCCGACAGCCACTCCCACTGTAGTTTTAACGGCAACGCCGACAGCCACTCCCACAGCCGCGCCGGAGACGGACCTTAAAAACGCTTATATATACCCGTCGCTTGTGAATTTTCAGCAGGGGCGTACTGTGCTTAAATTCATGAAGCTCGCGAAAGATGTTTATATAAGGATATACAACATCAACGGCGGGGTTGTAATGAGCCTTGAGGCAGCGGCTGAAACAGGGAACTGCGAGATTGACCTGTCCAAAACAAATATTTCACCCGGGATATATATCTGCGTTATTTCACGCGGCTCCGCGGAACACAGGGTTTTCAGGTTCGCTGTGGTAAGGTAGCTGTTTCCGTAAAAGGCTGTTAAGCGCAAATCAACAGGAGAAAAAAATGTCCGAAGGAACGCCAAAGCCCAAGGTATATGTTGAAAAACGCGGCGGCAAAGAAGTGACAATTATAAAGGGGCTGCATACATGGGGGAAAGAGCGGCTTGAAAAGACAGCCCGGGATATTAAGAAAAAAACCGGATGCGGCGGCACTGTGAAAGACGGGATTATTGAGCTTCAGGGGGATTTAAGGGGAAATTCAAAGTTTAAAGCTGAAATATTAAAATTGTTTCATTAAACCTGACAATCCGGTTAAAAAGAGTTTGTGGTTTGAAGACAGAAAAAAACCGATACTTCTTGAATACATACCTGTTTACTGATAAAATTATGGTTCAGGATTATTTCAGGAGGAGACGTATGAAGAGAAATTTATTCATGATAATCTTCTTATCCGCCGCTTGCCTGCTGGCTGCTGCCAATGATTTCAAAGAAGGCAATGAACTGTACCTTGGCGAGAAATATGAGGATGCGCTGAAAAAATACGGGGAATTTTTAAAGGATAATTCAGACAGGTATGAGGGGTTTTATAATGCGGGGAATGCTTTATTCAGGCTCGGGCAGTATGAGCAGGCGATCAAAATGTATGAAGAGGCGCTGAAGCTCAAGCCCGGAGAAGAGGACATAATGCATAATATGGAGGTTGCGCGCTCAAAACTGCCAAAGGACAAGCAGCAGGAGCAGCAAACCGGCGGGGACGGGTCAAAAGAGGAGGGGGATAACCGGGCCTCTGAGGGGCAGCCTCAGCAGGGGCAGGGTGAGGCGCAGGCTTCTTCAGGCGGCGGGCAGAGCGGAGGCGGCGAAAGAAGCGAAGCGCAGAAAAAAGCTGACAGCGAAAAACTGAAAGAACAGGCGCAAAAGTCGCTCGGAATGTCGGAAGACGAGATACAGGCGCTTATGAACATGATGCAGCAGCAGGAGAAACGGCTGCAGGGTTATTTTGGCAATCAGCAGAGGCAGCAGCAGCGGGACACGGATTTTCCGGATTTCTTCAACATGTCGCCCGATGAGATAATGAGATACATGGAAAGGCGCATGATGGATCCGCAGCAGCAGGGACAGAGGCAGGGAAGCGGCGGGGAAAAGGACTGGTAGGAGGATAAATTTTGAAAAAGTATTTCAGCATGAACCTTCCGGATATAATAGAAGGATATGAAGAGCGGAAAGAGCAGCTTGAAATGGCAGAGGCGGTTGGCTCTGCCCTTGAAAAGAGCGAAAACCTTCTTGTGGAGGCCGGGACAGGCGTGGGAAAGACGCTCGCTTACCTTATACCCGCGGCTGAGTGGGCAATAGCCAACAAAAAACGGGTTATTGTCGCCACCTATTCAAAGGCGCTTCAGAGCCAGATATTTGAAAAGGACCTGCCTGTCGTAAGCGGGATATTTCCGAAACTCAAGTTTGACATAATGTTCGGGGGCGAGAATTACTTCTGCTATAAAAAGGAGAAGGAGCTGGGCCCGCAGGAAAATCTCTTTGGCGGCGGCACGAACACGCCCAGGACAATCGAGGCAATAAAGAGCTCCGGCGGCATAAAGGAAAATGTAAAATCATTCATACCGCCCGACGTCTGGGACGCGGTAAAGAGGGAAAAATACCGCTGTTCTGAGGAGGCGTGCCATGATTTTAAGAGGTGTTTTTACTGGCAAAAGAGGAGAAAACTCTCAAAGGCGCACATAATAGTTGTGAACCACCATCTCTTTTTCGGGGACCTGCTTGTAAAGCGCACCCTGCTTCCCCAGGCCTCGGCTGTGGTATTTGACGAGGCGCACAAGCTTGAGGAGGTAATGCGCTCGATGTTCAGCCGCCGGTTTTCCTCATTCGCTTATATCAGGCTCATAAAGGAGCTTGAGGATTTTCTGAAAAAGGACAAGAAGAGGACAAAGAAGGCATACACAAAAGAAAAGACAATGCTTAAGGCCGCTTCCGGTGAATTCAAGAATTTCATCTATTCAATTTACGACGACGGGCGAATAAACCTTAAGGAGGGCGGCAGCGTGCTCTTTAACGGCAGCGCTCCCTATCTTGAGGCGCCCGATATCAGGGAGGCGCTCAAAGGCGCGTCCGCGGTTGTCCGCGCCGCCGCAGGGGACGCGGATGAAAAGGAGATGAAGAACTACTGTGATTACCTGCTTGATTCCGTGGAGTCGCACGCTGAGACGATTGAGATGTGGGCCGCAAGAAGGGAAAAGGATTATTTTTACTGGCTTGAGGAGGAGCGCGGCAAAAACATGAATTTTTTCGCCACGCCTTATGACCTGAAAAGGGATTTTGAGGAAAATATCTTTTATAATTACGAGTCGGTAATCATGACATCTGCCACGCTTTGCGCCGGAGATGATTTCGCCTACATAAAAGCGAGGTTCGGGCTTGAAGACGCCCCGTCGCTTGAGCTTAAGTCGCCTTTTGATTTTAAGGCAAGGGCTCTTCTTTATCTTGAAAAACAGCTCCCGCCGCCGCAGGATTTGCGTTATCCGGGCGCGCTCGCGTCCAGGCTGTCCCGGATAATTGAGTCCGCGGGCGGCAACATGCTTGTGCTTTTTACCAGCATTGAGCTTATGAAAAAAACAAAGGAAGCGCTGGAGCCTTCCTTTCCCTCCATTCCGTTTCTTATGCAGGGGAGCGCGCCGCCCATGGCGCTGATTGAAGAATTCCGGAGGGAGCCGTCTGTTCTTTTTGCGACGCTGACATTTTGGCAGGGCATTGACATAAAGGGAGATGATTTGCGGTGCGTGGTGATTACGCGGCTGCCCTTTGAAGTGCCCGCGCACCCGATGCAAAAGGCGGTTTACAGCCACATAAACGAGCTTGGCGGAAATGATTTCGCCGAGATAGCCCTGCCGCGCGCCATATTCATGCTCAAGCAGGGGTTTGGCAGGCTGATACGATCAAAGGATGATTACGGCGCTGTTATGATTCTTGACACGCGGATAGTGACAAAGCCTTACGGCAGGCGTTTTCTGGCTGCCCTGCCGGACGCGTCAATAACCCACTCGGTTGAGGATACGGCCAAATTTATATCGGACATACAAAAATTCGGTTATAGAAGGGTTGTCCCCGAAGTTTTATAGGGGGTAAAAATGAAAGGAACGCGGATGAAAAGAAAAGAGTTTAAACACCTGTTTTTGTTATGTTTGTTACTGTTCTATGCTGCGCCGGTACCGGCTCATCCGCATGTTTTTATCACTCCGGAAGTACGGATGATAAAGGAAGGGGATGTATTAAAGGAGGTGAAGGTGAGGTGGGTTTTTGACAGGATGACAAGCATTTCCATGCTGGAATACCTTGACAAAAACAGGGACGGGCTGCCTGATGAAAATATGGTAAAAAAAATAAGCAGGGAAGTGTTTCCCGCCCTGTCAATATACGGTTACTATACATTTATCAGTATTGACGGCGGGGAAAATATGGAAATAAATCCGAAAAATTTTATTATTAAAATAGAAGAAGGAGAAACAGTAATTTATGAATTTGAAATACCCGTAGGGCAAAAAATGAATACAAAAGTTTCTGTCTATTTTGAGGATGAGGAAATATATACGGCTTTTGATTTTTACCCCGGAAATTTTTATGTTACGGATGAGAGCGGCGGTAAAGCGGAATTCGGTATAAATGAAAAAGAATCCGCGCATTCGAATATAGTAGAGGCGGTGTTTTAGCGATGAGCCTGAAAAAGAGGCCGGTTTTGGCGGCGGCAGCGGTTTTTTTGGTTTTGGCTGCCGCCTCATACGCTTCAAATCCTTTTATTGTAAAGGCGGAAGAGAAGGATAAAAGAAAAACATCTGTTTTACAGAACGATTGTTTGAAAAAACTTGTTATGCTGCAGGCAAAACTAAACAGAAAAGTATCCGCCGGTATAGAAGATTACAGGGAACGCCGCGGCGCCGGCGCGCTTGTTGTTGTTCTGGGTATGCTTTTTGTTTATGGTTTTTTGCACGCGCTTGGGCCGGGACACGGGAAAGCCGTAGTGTCCGCGTGGGTTGTCTCATCAAGAAAAAAATACGTGAGTGTGGCGGTTGTATCCGTGCTATCCGCGGGTTTTCACGCCTTAACAGCGGTTTTGATTGTTTCAGTATCGTATCTTGTTTTGCGTACCCTGGTGTCAGGAGAAGCGGAAGCGGTTAAAAGTATTTTGTTGGGGGCCGCCGGTTTGATGCTTTTCCTGATAGGGGCGTATATGCTGTTAAAGGTCTGTTTTTTTTTCCGAAAAAACAGTAGTGCAGTGCAGGATTTGCGGAAGAAAAAAGAAATACACCCGGTTTTAGTTGCGCTTGCCGTGGGAATCGTGCCCTGCCCGGCTTCGTCGGTAATTTTGATATTTTCCTATAGTTTTGGCCTTATAGCTGAGGGGCTTTTATTTGTTTTTGTTTTCGCGTCAGGTATGGCATTAACGCAGATATTAATAGCCTCAGGGGCGTGGCAGTTGAGGGAAAAGGCAGAGGCAGTTGTTTTCGGAAAATTTAGAATTGTCACAGAGAAGATTCTGCCCGTATTTGCCTCTGTTGTCCTGATGTTTGCGGGATTCATTATTCTATTGCCGTATTTATATTAGAAAACATAACTTATTCTATAAGAGGGAGATGAAGCTGAAGAACTGAAACCTGGAATTCTTAATTTACAAGTTGAAAACACGGCTTATTTTAAAGGCAGAAATCATTAACTTAAAAAATGCAAATTGAAATATTGACTTATACCGGATTAAGAGAATATTTTCTCCGGATCTAAAAAAAACTGTTCAGCATCAAGACACTTTATATCTGTCAGGTTTTTCATTTTTTTAAGCGATACAACAACTTTTTCCGCGTTTTTATACCTTTTATCAAACACATTAAAAGCCGTCTGTGCCTTATCGGGATAACTGGATTTAACCTCAACAGCAATTATCCGTCTTCCTTTGTTTAGCACATAACGGTCGCGCCCGGGGTTCTCGGCAAAATTTTCCGCTACCCGCCCCGTCCTGCGTCAGGGAGAGGTTGAGTTTTGCTTGAGATTCGTAGAGAAGACGGGCCTCGTGCCCGTCTCAAAGCGGTGTGTCGCGAAAAACATTAAGTTGAGAAGGGCCGGAGCGGGCAGCAGGGAAGTTTAAAGCTGAAATTTGAAATTATAAAATTAAGACAACTCACGTTTTTTTCACTTCGACTGGCAGCTTGGGTGTTATTCACTTGAAAATTGTAAATTCAAAATTCAAACTGCCTTGTTGCGGCTCGCCTGCTCAAGATTCCCGGCGGGATGAAGCGCAAGCCTGTCTGAATAAAAAAACTTGACAATTGTGCAAAAAACTGTATATTGTTAATGAAATTCATTTTCAATAAGGAGATGAGATGGGAAGAGGAAAGTGTTTCGGGCAGGGTGGCTGGCACGGGAAGTTTCACGGCCGGGGTTACAGGATGACAGCGGGGAGAGAGGCTGTAATAAACGTGCTCTCTTCAACAAAGGAACATTTAAGCGCTGATGAGATTTTTATCAGGGCAAGAAAGCTGAATCCCGATATTGGCCTTACCACTGTTTACCGGACGCTTGAGCGGCTCAGTATAATGGGAGAAATACACAGGCTTGACCCCGGGGACAAAAGGGCGAGGTTTGAGCTGGCAGAGAGCGAAAAGGGGCACCATCACCACCTTGTTTGCACCAAGTGCAACAGAATAATTGATTATGATGATTTTATTGATGATGAGGTGAAATTATTGTCAGAGACAGAAAAAAAGCTCTCAAAAAAATATGATTTTAAGATAAATAACCATTTAATTCAGTTTTACGGCGAGTGTAAGGAATGCGCTGAATAGTTTTTTTCGATTTGAGTGAAAACGGTTTTCATTAAGGAAGGAGGTGGAGATTATGCCGGGTGGAGACAGGACAGGCCCTCTTGGCGCAGGGCCCATGAGCGGCCGCGCAGCGGGATTTTGCGGGGGAAACGGAATGCCGGGTTACATGAATTGGGGCTTTGGACGCGGCGGATCCGGTTTTGGACGGGGCCGCGGATTCGGACGCGGTTTTAGGGCAGGAGCCGGACGCGGCTTCGGGTTTGGTTACGCGGGTTACGCGTCCCCGATGCGCGCTGCTGATGAAAAAGAGATGCTGAAGGGAAGGAACGCGGAGATAGAGGAAGAGCTGAAAGCCATAAAGGAACGGATGAAAGAA
>DSBP01000319.1 GCA_011049465.1 bacterium
ACGGCGCGCGCTTGAAAAGGCGGGTGCGGAATACAAGGTTATAAAAAACACCCTGTCAAAAAAGGTCATTGACGAGCTTAAGATAAACAGCGGGTTTAAAAAGTTGTTTACGGGGGTAACGGGTATTGTTTTCTGCAAGGACTATATTGCAGCGGCAAAAGCGCTGGCAGCCTTTGAAAAAGAAAACAGTGTTTTCAAGACCAAGGGCGGGCACATAGAAGGAAAGACATTTACAGACGCGCAGATAAAAGAGCTCTCGCTGATATCCTCGAAAGAGGAGCTGATAGGAAGGCTGGTCGTTATACTGAACAGCCCGATACAGAAGATAGTAACAGTCCTTGGCGGCCCGCAGAAATCAATTGTGACCGTCCTGGGCGCGGTAAAGGATAAAAAGCAGTAAGAATCGCCTTAAAACAAAAAAAACAGGAGGTGTAATAAGATGGCGATGACAAAAGAGGATTTTATCAAGGAAATCGAGGGAATGACGGTTATTGAATTAAACGAGCTCGTCAAGGCCCTTGAGGAGAAGTTCGGCGTGTCAGCATCTGCGCCCATTATGATGGCAGGGGCGGCGGCAGGAGCCGCGGCAGCGCCTGCAGCCGAGGAGCAGACGTCTTTTGATGTTATTCTTTCGGGTGCGGGAGAAAAAAAGATACAGGTTATTAAGGTCATAAGGGAGCTTACCTCGCTCGGATTGGCCGAGGCAAAAGCCATAGCGGACAGCGCGCCGAAGCCGGTTAAGACCGGCGTCGCGAAAGACGAAGCCGACAAAATCAAGGCAAAAATCGAGGAAGCCGGCGGGACTGTAGAGATTAAGTAGTGGTTTTATTTAAGCTGCGGCCCATAAATTAAATATAAATCCGCGAGCGCGCCCGCTTTTTAAGCGGGCGCGCCTGGGGTTTTTTTAAGGGGCCCGAATATTTATTTGCGAAAAAACACTACAGGAAGGGGCTTATATGGCAAGGATCAAACAAAAGGAAAATGTGGAAGAAGTCCTTGATATCCCCGATTTAATGGACATACAGAAAAAATCCTACAAGGAATTCCTCATGCTGGATATTCCGGCTGACAAGAGGAAAAACCAGGGGCTTCAGGAAGTTTTCAGCAGTGTGTTCCCTATTTCGGATCAGAACGGTTTCTATGAACTGCAGTTTGTGGGTTATGAATTCGGAATGCCCAAGCATACGGTTGAGGACAGCATTGAGCGCGGAGAATCATTCGCGGCATCGTTAAAGGGCATATTCAGGCTGGTTATAAAAGAAAAGGACGAGAAGACCGGCCAGATGAACATCAAGGAGGCGCCCGAACAGCCTGTTCATATATGTGATGTCCCCCTCATGACAGGAAGGGGTACGTTTGTAATTAACGGCGCGGAGAGGGTAATAGTCAGCCAGCTTCACCGCTCGCCGGGAGCCAGCTTTGAGGAAGAAGACGAAGGCGAAGGCATCATGAGCAAGCCGGTCTATGTGGCGCGGATAGTGCCATACAGGGGCACGTGGCTTGAAATTGAATTTGACGCGAATGAAATATCCTACGTCAAGCTTGACAGGAAGAAAAAATTTCCCATAACCACATTTTTAAGGGCGCTGGGATACTCGTCAACGGAGGATATACTTAAGATATTTTTTGAAAAGGAGACGATTGAGGTGTCGCAGAAAACCGCCGCCAGTAAAATCGCCTTTAAGGATGTAATTGACACAAACGGCGAGATAATAGCGGAAGCCGGGACCATACTCCAAAAAGACGCGGTTGAAAAGGCCCTCGTGGCGGGAATAAATAAAATTGACGTTGTCGTCATTGACGATGAAAACCCGTATTTGTCCCTGCTTAAAACCCTGAAAAAGGACGGGTCGAGGTCCGAGGCTGAGGCGCTCATAGAGATATACAGAAAAATGAGGCCGGGAGAACCCGCGACCGCGACAGGCGCCAGGCAGCTCTTTAAAAACCTCTTCTTTGACCCGAAGAGGTACAACCTGGGGTTTGTGGGCCGTTATAAACTGAACAAGATTTTAAATGTAAAACAGGAAAAGAATATACTGACGCCCGAGGACATAGTCGGCGTTATCAGGAAATTTTTTGATGTAAACGCGGGAATGGCCGAGGAGAGCGATATTGACCACCTCGGAAACAGGCGCGTGAGATCAGTCGGCGAGCTTGTTGAGAACCAGTTCAGGGCAGGGCTTGTAAGGGTTGAAAAGATGATACGCGAGAGAATGACCATAATAGACATGAAAAACGCGATACCCGCGAATCTCATTAACCCGAAACCGCTCATTGCCGCAATAAAGGAGTTTTTCGGCTCGTCGCAGCTGTCTCAGTTTATGGACCAGGTAAACCCGCTTGCAGAGCTTACGCATAAAAGGCGTATTTCGGCGCTCGGGCCGGGCGGATTAAACAGGGAAAGGGCAGGGTTTGAGGTAAGGGACGTTCACTATACGCATTACGGAAGGCTTTGCCCGATTGAGACGCCGGAGGGCCAGAACATAGGGCTGATAACTTCGCTCGCGACATACGCGAGGGTAAACCCTTACGGGTTCATCGAGACGCCTTACAGAAAAGTAAAAAACGGAAAGATAACGGATGAGATTGAATACTTAACGGCCGATAAAGAGGATTCCTTTAAGATAGGCCCTGCTGATGTTATTGTTGACGATAAGGGGAGAATAACACAGGAAGTTGTGCTTGTGCGGAGCAAGGGCGATTATCCTGTAGTGCCTCCTGAAGAGGTTGATTATATAGATGTCTCGCCCAAGCAGGTTGTATCCGTGGCTGCGTCTCTTGTGCCGTTCCTTGAGCACGACGACGCGAACAGGGCGCTCATGGGTTCAAACATGCAGCGCCAGGCTGTCCCTCTGCTCAAAACAGAATCGCCCTTTGTGGGAACAGGAATGGAAAGAAAAGCCGCGCTTGATTCGGGCAGGGCAATAACCGCGTTAAGCCCGGGCCGGGTGGCATATACCGATTCTGACGTTATTCTTGTGGTAAAGGATAACGCGACCGGCCCCAACCTTGAGGACCGTGTTGACATATACGAACTGAAGAAATTCAAAAGGACAAACCAGGACACCACAATCAACGAAAAATCCAGGGTTAAAAAGGGAGATGTTGTTAAAAAGGGGGACATAATTGCCGATGGGCCCGCCATGGACAAAGGCGAAATGGCTCTTGGCAAGAATGTCATAGTCGCGCTCATGCCGTGGCACGGCTACAATTATGAGGACGCCATAGTCATAAGCGAAAACATGCTGAAGAACGACACCTTTACATCCGTTCATGTTGAGGAATATGAGGTTGAGGCCCGCGATACCAAGCTGGGGCCCGAGGAAGTAACAAGGGACATACCGAATGTATCCGAGGACACGCTGAAAAACCTCGACATTGAGGGGATAATAAGGACGGGCGCGAAAGTGAAGCCCGGGGATATACTCGTGGGCAAGGTAACGCCCATATCGGGCAGCAACCTCACCCCGGAAGAGAAACTCTTAAAGGCAATATTCGGGTCAAAGGCAGACAACGTCAAGGATACGTCTTTGCGCGTGCCGCCCGGCATAGAGGGAATAGTCATTGATATTAAGGTTTTCGCGAGGAAGGACCGGGGCAAAAGGAAGGAAAAGGAAGAGGAAAAATTCGGGAAGCTTAAAAAGGAAAAAGACAGAAAAATAGCGGAGCTTGAGAAGATGCTCAAGGAATCCATTAAGGAAATAGACGAAGGGCCGGGCTCAAAGGATGAGAAGGAAAGGCTGAAAAATTACGAAGAGATTTATGTGGCCTTTACGAGAGAGCGGATTGAGTCCGAGTTCAGGGCAAAGAAACAGAACAAAGGCGACGACCTTCCTCCGGGGGTAATAAAACTGGTGAAGGTTTTAATATCGAAAAAGAGGAAAATATCGGTCGGCGACAAGCTCTCCGGCCGCCACGGAAACAAGGGCGTAATATCAAGGGTGCTTCCGCCCGAGGATATGCCGTACCTGGCTGACGGGACGCCCGTGGACGTTGTATTAAACCCGCTTGGCGTTCCTTCGCGAATGAACGTAGGGCAGCTGCTTGAAATTCAGCTCGGCCTTGCCGCGAAAAAAGAGGGCAAGCATTTTATGACGCCGGTTTTCAACGGCATGAAAGAGGAAGAGGTAAAGGAATGGCTTAAAAAAGTGGGCGAAAACGAAGACGGCAAGTCGGTTCTTTATGACGGAAGGACGGGCGAGCCGTTTGCCCAGCGGGTAACAGTCGGCGTCATGTATATGATGAAACTTATACATATGGTTGACGACAAGATACACGCCCGTTCAATAGGGCCGTATTCGCTTATTACACAGCAGCCTCTCGGAGGAAAAGCTCAGTTTGGCGGCCAGCGGTTCGGTGAAATGGAAGTGTGGGCGCTTGAGGCTTACGGCGCGGCATATACGCTCCAGGAAATGCTTACTGTAAAATCTGATGATGTTGAGGGAAGAAAGAGGCTGTATGAGGCCATAGTCAGGGGTAAGAATATACCCGAACCGGGAATACCGGAGTCCTTTAACGTTCTTGTGAAAGAACTTCAGGGTCTGGGCCTTAATATAGAGCTTTTTAGAAGAAAGACAAAAAAAGAAAGCTGACAGACAGGCTCTGAAAACATCATATAAGGAGAAGCTTAATGGCCAAAGATAAGAAGGCAAAGAAGTCAAAAAAGATAAAACTGCCGCCTGTTGACACGGCAACACCGCTTAAACTCAGCGAGATATTAAAGTCCAAAGAGGCCGAACAGGCAAAGGCAAAGGATATAGATTTTAATTCCATCAGGATATCCATAGCTTCGCCCGAGCTTATAAGGGACTGGTCCTTTGGGGAGGTGAAAAAACCCGAGACGATAAATTACAGGACATTTAAGCCCGAATCCGAAGGGCTGTTTTGTGAGAAGATTTTCGGGCCCACAAAGGATTACGAGTGCGCGTGCGGCAAGTATAAAAAGCAGAGGTATAAAGGCGTTGAGTGCGACAAGTGCGGCGTTGAGGTGACCGAGGCAAAGGTCAGGCGCGAGCGCATGGGGCACATTGAACTGGCGGTTCCTGTTGTGCATATCTGGTATTTAAAGGGGATACCGAGCAAGCTTGCTTACCTTCTGAATATATCCGCGAGAAACCTTGAGCGGGTTATTTATTATGAAAACTACATTGTAATAGACCCGGGTAAGACAGAAGAGGTAAAAAAATACGAGCTGTTAAGCGAGGATGATTACCTTAAAATACGTGAGAAGTACGGCGAGGAGTTTGACATAAGGATAGGCGCTGACGCGGTAAGGGCGCTTATCAAGGAAAAGGATACGGACAAGCTGGCGAAAGATTTGAGAAAAGAGCTTGCAAAGACGGTTTCACTGCAGAAAAAGAAGGACATAATAAAGAGGCTGAAGGTTGTTGAAGCTTTCAGGAAATCCTCGAACAAACCCGAGTGGATGATTCTGGAAGTTGTCCCTGTAATACCCCCTGAGTTAAGGCCGCTTGTGCAGCTTGACGGCGGCAGGTTTGTCACATCCGATTTAAACGACCTTTACCGCAGGATAATAAACAGAAACAACAGGCTCAAAAAGCTGATATCAATAAATTCGCCTGATCTGATTATTAAAAACGAGAAGAGGATGATACAGGAGGCGGTTGACGCGCTTTTTGACAACGGCAGGCGCGGGCACCCTGTAAGGGGAGCCAGAAACAGGCCGCTTAAATCCCTATCTGACATGCTCAAGGGGAAGCAGGGCAGGTTCAGGCAGAACCTTCTCGGAAAACGTGTTGACTACTCCGGCCGTTCGGTTGTTGTTGTGGGGCCGAACCTGAAACTTTACCAGTGCGGGCTCCCCAAAAAAATAGCGCTTGAATTGTTCAAGCCGTTTATTATCAACAAGGTTCAGGAGATGGGCTACACGATAAAGAGCGCCAAGAAAATGGTTGAGCACGTGCGCGCCGAGGTATGGGACATACTTGAGGAGATACTTGCCGACCATACAGTGCTCTTAAACAGGGCGCCGACGCTTCACAGGCATTCAATTCAGGCTTTTGAGCCGGTGCTGATTGAGGGCAACGCGATAACCCTGCACCCGCTTGTCTGCGGCGGTTTTAACGCCGACTTTGACGGAGACCAGCTTGCCGTTCACGTGCCGCTTTCCTATGAGGCGCAGATAGAGGCGAGAATGCTTATGCTCGCGCCTCTTAACATTTTGTCTCCGGCCAGCGGAAAGCCGATAATCGTGCCCAACCAGGACATAGTACTGGGTATATACTATCTTACAAAAGAGAGCCAGAGGCCGAGGGAACAGAAGAGGAGCTACTATTCTTCGGAAGAGGCGCTTATAGCCTATGACCACGGAGTTATAGATATTCATGAGACAATCGTGGTTAAGATGAAGACCAAGAAGGTGGAAACGACCGCAGGAAGGATTATATTCAATAAAATACTGCCGGATGACATGGAGTTTGTAAATGACAAGATGGACAAGAAGCAGATAGTCAGGCTTATAAGCCGTATTTTCGAGCGTTACGGCTCAAAGATGGCGGCAGAGGCGCTTGACAAGATAAAGGAGCTCGGGTTTAACCACGCTACGCTTGCGGGTTTTACCATAGGCGTAAATGACTTAAGGATTCCGGATGAAAAGGGAGAACTGGTAAAAAAGGCCGAAGACGCGGTCTTAAAGATTATGAACCAGTTCCAGAAGGGTGTTATAACCGAGGGAGAGAGGTACAATAAGATTATCGACATATGGACAACGGTTACCGATAAGGTGGCTGATTACATGATAAAAGAGCTTGAGGCCGACCAGGACGGGTTTAACCCGGTATTTATAATGGCGGATTCGGGAGCCAGGGGAAGCAAGCTTCAGATAAGGCAGCTTGCGGGAATGAGGGGGCTGATGGCAAAACCCCAGAAGAAAATGACAGGTGGTGTCGGCGAAATCATCGAGACCCCGATTAAGTCAAATTTCAGGGAAGGGTTATCGGTTCTTGAGTATTTTATCTCGACACACGGAGCGCGTAAAGGGCTCGCGGATACTGCTTTAAAGACGGCGGACGCGGGATACCTTACAAGAAGGCTCATTGACGTTTCGCAGGATGTCATAATCACGGAGACGGACTGCAACACAGTGAACGGGATAAACGTAACGGCCATAAAAGAGGGAGGAGAGGTTATTGAGCCGCTGTCTGACAGGATAGAGTGGAGGGCGGCCATTGACAACGTTGTTGACCTTATAACCGATGAGGTTATAGTGAAACAAAACGACCTGGTCACGCCGGAAATAGCGAAGAGAATCGAGGAGACCGGTTACGAGCGTATAAGGGTGCGGTCGGTACTTACCTGCGAGGCGAAAAACGGCGTGTGCTCAAAGTGCTACGGCGCTGACCTGACGACAGGCGCTTTTGTGGAGCTTGGCGAGGCCGTGGGAATAATAGCGGCGCAGTCAATAGGCGAGCCGGGAACGCAGCTCACATTAAGGACGTTCCACGTTGGAGGAACAGCCAGCCGCGTTGTCGAGCAGTCGGAGATTAAGGCAAAACATGACGGAAGAATAATGTTTACAAACCTCAAGTATGTCCGGACAACCGAAGGCGACATGATTGTAACCAACAGGAACGGCGAGGTGTCAATACTTGACGACAAACATGTTGAGCGCGAGCTGCACCATATACCTTACGGCACCGTGCTTAAAGTAAAGGACGAAATGCCCGTCAAGAAAGACGACACCATCGGGCTTTGGGACCTTTACAACATACCGATTTTTACGGAAAAGGAAGGGCGCGTCCAGTTTGACGACATTGTTGAGGGAGACACAATGCTTGAGCAGACAGACGCTGCGACAGGCCAGTACGGCAAGTTTATAATAGAGTCAAAGGACAAGAAAAAATATCCGCACATTAACATCCTTGACAATGACAACAACATACAGGTTTCCTATTCAATCCCGTCGGGCGCGAGGCTTGATGTTGAGGACGGAAGCAAGGTGACGGCAGGACAGGTTCTGGCCAAGTTTCCGAGGGAACTTTCAAAGACAAGGGACATAACAGGAGGCCTGCCGAGAGTCGCGGAGTTGTTTGAGGCGAGAAAACCCAAGAGCCAGGCCATTATCTCGGAGATTGAGGGGCGGGTGAGGTTTGAGGAGACAACTGCCGGAGTAAGAAAGATAATAATACAGAATGACGACACCACCCAGAGGGAATACACTATCCCGCACGGCAAATATGTTAACGTGAGGGAAGGCGATTTTGTGGAGTCGGGAGAGCAGCTGATAGACGGAAATGTCAACCCGCACGATATTCTTGCCGTAAAGGGCGAGAACGCGGTTCAGGATTACCTTGTAAACAAGATACAGGAAGTTTACAGGCTGCAGGGTGTTGCTGTCCACGACAAGCACATTGAGGTAATAATCAAGCAGATGATGAAGAAGATAAGGATCGAGGATCCGGGCGACACCAAGTTCCTTGTTGACCAGCAGGTTGACAAGGTGGATTTTGAGGCTGAGAACATCAAGATGACGAAGGAAAAAAAGGCCGGCGCGAGGGGGAGGCCGATGCTTCTTGGTATCACAAAAGCGGCGCTTTCCACAGAGAGCTGGGTATCGGCAGCCTCTTTTCAGGAGACAACAAGGATACTCATTGACGCGGCTGTCAACGGCAAGGTGGACAAGCTTCGCGGCCTGAAAGAGAACGTAATAATCGGGCACCTGATATCAGCGGGAACCGGTGTTGAGGAGTTTAAGAAATTCAAGAAAGTTGAGCGCATAAAACCCAAGAGGACGAAAAAGGCAGACAAAGAGGAAGCGGAAGAAAAAGAGGAAAAACCCGCAGAGCCGGAGCCGGAAGAGGCTCCCGCGGAATAAATACAGCAAAAAAAAGGCAGGCTGATTTTCAGCCTGCCTTTTTTTTTAGCAGCCTGCAAAAACCGGTTCGTTTATTTTTGCCGTCCACTTGCAAATTGCAAATTCCAAATTTAAACTGCCTTTCTGCTTTTTTTGTTTGCGGATTCTGTGTTTTATCTGTATAATATTTAACATGAAAAAAACAATAACAAAACAGGGATTTATCAGGTTCTACACCTATCTTACGGTTTTTACGGCCGGCGCAGTAATACTTATGCTTGAGATACTGGGCTCGCGTATCATGGCGCCCTATTACGGTAACACCATTTACGTATGGTCGTCGCTTATCAGCGTGGCAATGCTGGCGCTCGCAGCGGGTTATTTTTTGGGCGGCTGGATAGCTGACAGGCGGCCCTCGTACAGCGTCTTGTACGGGGTCATATTTCTTGCCTCGCTTTTTATGCTTTTAATTCCCGTCATGTCATCTCAGGTTCTTATGGCCGCGAATAAGCTGGGCCCCCGATACGGCGCGTTTTTCGGCGCCGCAGTGCTCTTTACAGCGCCGCTCCTTCTTCTCGGAGTGGTGTCGCCTTTCGCGGTGAGGCTGAGCCTGAAAAACATTGAG
>DSBP01000095.1 GCA_011049465.1 bacterium
CCCTCCCTTCATCATATTTTTCGCGTACTGAAAATAGATGAATGCGTCATCGAGAGGGGCCGAGAGTTTAAAACCGGTGAACCAGAGCATTGATATGAAAAAAAGCGCCGCAGCCGAGACAGAAACTGCCCCTATCCGGATTACGGGCACGGACAAACCGCGTTCTTTTTCCGCGGCCGCCTTTGCCCTTTTTTTCATTACAGCAGCTCCCTCAGCGCCGCTTTCTTGTCCTTTGCGATAAGCACCACAACCGTGTCGTCGGCCTGCAGCACGGTGTTGCCGTGGGGAAATACAACCCCGTCTTCCCTTACAACGGATACTATAAGGCATTCCTCCGGAAGCTTTATGTCTCTAATCGCCCTGTTTGCCACGGGAGAATTTGAGGAAATCTCCGTCTCAACGACCTCAACCTTGCCGCCCTTCATCTCAAGCACAGGAACAAGCATTCCCGCGTCAACCTCTTTTTCTATCAGCGAGTTGACGATTTTTGTCGTATTCACGACATTGTCAACTCCAAGAGCCGAGAATATATCCTCGTTTTTCGGGTTTGATATGCGGGCAATGGTCCTTGGTGTCATGTACATGATTTTGGCGAGCTGGCATATGACAAGGTTCGTGTCGTCTTCCCCTGTTACCGCCACTATCGCGTTTGCCCTGTTCGCGCCGACTTCTTTTAAAACATCGGATTCGGACGCGTCTCCCAAAAATATGTTCTCGCCCAGCTCAGCGTTGAGCTCATAATACCTGGCCTTTGTCTTCTCAACAAGCAGAACCTCGTGGCCCTCTTCGGCAAGAAGCTTTGTCAGGTTGTAGCCTGTCTTTCCCGCGCCGGCAACTATTATAAAAAGTTTATTTTCCCTGGCCTCTTCGGTTGGCATGTCAGTCCCCTCTTTCCTCTTCCTGTTTTGGCGGAGCCATCATTTTGGCAAGGCGCTTCTCGCTCAATACGGTCGGGCAGAATGTCTCTATGCCCAGCTCCTCAAAGGCCTTTGCGCGTATCGGGTCATCCACCCTGGCTATTACCTTGGCCACCTTGTATTTTTGCCGCGCGATCTCCGCGGCCATTATATTCGCGTTATCCGAATTTGTAAGCGCGAGAAACACATCCACCGCAACGCCTTCCATAATATCGCTGTATATCCCCATATCTGTTCCGTCCGCCTGCATGCCCTTGCCGGGAAAATCCTTGCCCAGCCTGTGAAACGCGCTGGCGTTTTTATCTATCACAATCACATCGCAGTTTTCTTCCTTTGCCATTTTCTTCGCGACCCTCTGCCCGAGCCGCCCGCAGCCCATTATTACAACTTTCATCATTCACCTCCGCCGCTCTTCACGGCAAGCCTCTCTGCCTTATGCCTTCTCCGCTATATTAATAAAGACCCTGCACGGCGCGTTCTGCGCCACATAGCTCACTGTCTTTCCGCTTATTATGTCCGAAAGCCTTGTCTTTTCGGATTGGCCCATCAGTATCAGCCCCGCGCGCCGCCTGGCCGCCTCGTCAACTATTGTTTTTCCGGCTAAGCGCGCCTGTATTATCTTTGCCTGTATGTTTATGCCGTATTCCTTCCCTATCATCTCCGCCTGGTCAAGCGCCTTTTCCGCCTTTTCCCGTTCCTGCTGCATCCGCGCGTCAAGAGGAAGCGTCATCGGCACCTCTATAATATAGAGGGCAAGCACATTTGATTTGTCCCGCAGTGCTATCTTTGCCGCGGTCTGTATCATTGACGCGTCAAGCTCGCCTAACGTCGGCACTATTATATCATAATAATCAAGGGGCATGTAAGCCGCCTCAACAACCCTCTCTATAGTAACCTCTTCCATAAGAGGAAGCGAGTATTTTTTTCTGTAATATATGTAAAGCCCGAAACCTATCGCAACCCATATTATTGCCACAACCCTTGTCCATGAGTTTGCCATGAACATAACGAGCCACACCGCAATATTTACAAGAAAACCGATTACAGCCGTTATTGGAATGTCCTTTCCCTTAAACTTGAAATTGAGCCCGACCCTGAACGGCCGCTCCGCTTCAGGCGATTTTATCCTCAGCGATATCACGGACAAATGCGCAAGGGCGAATATCAGCACTGAGGCAAGGCAGTAAATGCTCGCCAGTTTGAGGAAAATGTCCCTGAAAAATATCCCGCTTAATATGAGCATGATTGAAGCGGCGGAGAAGACCCCTATCGCGATGTGCGGCGTGTTGAACTTCCTGTGCAGTTTGAATATAAAGGAAGGAATCTGCCTGAACTGCCCCATTGAATAGGAGAGGCGTGAGACTCCCATGATTCCGGCGTTTGTCGCCATCAGAAGTATCGTGACCGCGATAAAAGATATCCACGCGCCAAGTATGGTTTTGAGGTGTATCACGTGGCCGAAGAGAGTTATGTCCGGCATGTGAAAAGCCACTCCGGCTATGGCGTTTACCTGCCAGTCCCTCATTATAACAGGCGGCTCCATAAGCGAGACAGCAATGGAGGGCAGTGTTATTGATATTATCAGCACAACTACGGCCAGCATGAAATATGCCTTTGGTATCTTCTTTTTATAGTCCTCTGTCTCCTCAGCCATCTGCGCTATGGTTTCGATGCCCGTAAACGCGACCATGGCTATGGCTACGCCGTAGATAAACTGCTGCATGGTGGGCCAGTGATGGGGGCCCATTGCCGCGTAGGATACTATTTTGTCTATGTTAAGGGCAACTATAATGCCTATGGTAATAACAAGGGCCTGTGTGATAAGGTCAATCACCGCGAAAAACATGTTGAAGAGCGCCGCCTCTTTTACCCCTATTATGTTTATCCCGGCAAGCAGCATGACAATGAAGACCGCCATGAACACGGCCAGCACATGAGGGTCAGTGCTGAAAGAGAGCGTTCCTATTATTACAGGCACGGGCTCCTTGAGGAACGGCAGGAAATGCGCCAGATAAAAGACCGCGGTTATCGAGGAGAGCGCGATTGTCGCCACATAGGCCAGAAGGTCGACCCATCCCGCGAAAAAACTCACGGATTCATTGAAAGCCTTTCTTGTGTAATAGGCAGTGCCGCCCGCGTACGGCATCATTGTCGCGGCTTCGGAAAAGGTGAGAATGGTGAAGATAAAGAATATTCCGGCAAGCATGAGCGCCAGCGGCGTCGCGCCGAGCGCGTAGGCAACTGTCGCGCCTATGCCGTAATAGATGGACGAGCCTACATTGCCGTAAGCGGTGCTGAAAAGAGCTCCCGCGCCGAGCTCCCGCCTCAGTTTTTCCTTGTGGACAAGTACTTTCCGGCTGATGGAACGAAGCTGTTCCGTCATTTTAGTATCACTTGGCCGTTCAGTTTGCCGCGACTATGACTTTTTGTTTTGCGATATCAGCGAGCTTGGAGAACGAGGCGCTGTCAGCTGCCGCCAGCTCCGCGAGCTGCTTCCTGTTCAGTGTAATCTCTGATTTTTTCAGGCCCGACATGAACTTTGAGTAGGAAATGTTGTTTTCCCTGCACGCGGCGTTAATCCTGATTATCCAGAGGCTCCTAAAATCCCTCTTTTTAAGCTTGCGGCCCTTGTAAGCGGCCTGCCAGCCCTTCATTACCTGCTCCTGCGCCCTCACATACTGGTTTTTCTTCCGTCCGTAAAAGCCCTTGGCGAGCTTTATGAATTTCTTGTGCCTTTTCTTTGTGGTGACTCCTCGTTTTACCCTTGGCATCTTATTCCTCCTTGCAAGACCTGTTAAAGGTTCTTTTATTTTGAATTTTTAAGAAACGGTTGCCCGCGTTTGTTCAGTAAGGAAGCATCTTTTTTATATTGTCCGCAAAATGTTCATTGACATATCCCGGGTTTCTTTTCGGCCTTTTTAAACTGCTCGGCTCCTGGTGTAAAAGGTGCCTTAAACCCGGCTTTTTAAACTTAAGCTTTCCCGTCGCCGTCTTCCTGTATCTCTTTTTAGCAGCTGAATTTGTCTTTAACTTCGGCATTTCCGCACATCCTTTCCTTATAGGTAATTTATTTTTTCTTCGGCGCGACCGTGAAAATTATGTTCCTCTCGTCCTTAAACGGCGCGTTTTCAAGGTCGCCGTCCGCGCTTACGTAATTCATCAGTTTATCGTACAGGTCCTTTCCTCTTGTTTCCTTGTACTCAAGTTCCCTGCCTCTGAACCTTAAAACAAACTTTACCTTGAATTCCTTCTTCAGGAACTCGACAGCGTGTTTCAGCTTTATCTCAAGGTCATGCGGATCTATATTTGGCCTGACCTGTATCTCCTTGACCACTATTACATGCTGTTTTTTCTTTGAAACCTTGTCCTTTTTTATCTGCTCATACCTGAATTTGCCATAGTCCATAAGCTTGCACACGGGCGGCGCCGCGTTCGGGCTAATTTCCACGAGGTCTGTGCCGCGCTCGTCGGCTATCCTGACCGCTTCCTGTATTGCCATAACCCCGAGCGAACCGCCTTTGTCATCAATAACCCTTACTTCCCTGCTTCTTATCTGGCTATTAATTCTAAGCTCTGTGAAACTGATATCCGGTCACCTCCATAAAAAAGTTAAAGATGGCTTATATCAGCCATCTTCTCAAAATAAATATATATTATTTATATATTCATCTTTTAACCCGGGCAGTGTATCTTCTCCCCAGGGTGAGAAGCTCAGGCTTCTTCTTCCTTAAGTTTCACGCAATGATACAGGAACAAGCACTGGATGTCAAGTGTTTTAAACAGCAGTAAATTGTGGCTTTTACAGCGCCCTGCCCTACTTGATGTGGGATGGGGCGGCCAGCGGAGAAATTTCGCCGATTTACATCGGCGGTGAGCCTGTTCGGATTGAGACTCGTGAATATGCGCGATTAGGCTTGCGCAGGTTTTAGTGCGTCTTGAACGCTGATGTGCTTTGATATTTGGGATGGCGTTGAATAGCGCGCAGCACAGACGCGCCCTGGGTTCTCGACGAAATTTTCCGCTAACCGCCCCATCCTGCGTCAGTGCGTGTTAAGGCAATGGTTGTTCAGCAACCTGTTCATTAACATTAAAGGCAGGGACGGGACAGCGGATTCCGGTTATCCTGCCCCTGCCTTCTCTTTGCGGTTGTAACCGGTTTTCCCTACCCGGCCATCTCAGCCTTTGCCTCGTCAAGCACGCTGATAAACGCCCCGAAATGCTCGGCAAAGACTATTATCCTGCTGTTCTTTTCTCCGCCGTCTTCGCCGCCCTGCGTCTGTTCCCTGATGGTCAGGTATCTGGCGCCATTCTTTGCCTCCTTTACTTCAAAGAAATAACTGCGCCTCTTTCCTGCTTCCACTGCCTTGCTGAACTTCACTTCCTGTTCCATACCGCCCCTCCTGTTTTTTTTGCGCCAAAAACCGCGCATTTCCCTGCCGGCCTACACGACAAGGTTTGTGATTAACCTATAGTGATGTCTTTTTCTTCATGGAATCTACAACCTTCCGAAGGCCATTATACCTGACATGCTCCTCAGCTAACAGCCTCTCATTTATCGCGTAGCCCCTTAACATATACTCTTTCAATGTGTTTGTTGCCCATATCCTGAACTGAACCCCTGCTCTGGACTTAACCCTGTAACCCACAGATATTATCATGTCAAGATTGTAGTACTCGATAACGCGTTCAACTTCCTTTCCTCCTTCTCTTTGAACTGTTGCAAATTTTGCAACAGTTGCGTCCCTGTCCAATTCCCCTTCATCATACACATTGCTTATATGCCTGGAAATAACCCCTTTATCCCGGTCAAATAGCCCTGATATCTGATTGAGATTCAACCATACCGAATTATTCTTTAAACGGGCGTGAATTTCCGTGGCGCCGGTTTCCTGTTTAAATACGGCAATATCCCCGTATCTGGACTCCTCTTTCTCCGCCACAAAGCCCGCTGCCTCTGACGCTGAAACAGCATAAGCTTTGCCGAAGCGCCTCGCTTTTATCTGCCCTTTTTTCACCTTTTTAAATACAGCCACCCTGCTGATGTTCATCATTTTCGCCAGCTCAGGGATGGAGTAAAAATCCTTTTTTTCGCCCGTATCAGCCATTGATAACCTCGCTTCTTTATTAACCTTCGTTAACTTATTAAAAGGTTAACATAAATCTAAAAAACCGTCAAGGACAATTTTGCCCCAGGAAAGGCAGTTTAAATTTGGAATTTGCAATTTACAAGTGGACGGCAAAGAAGAAACGAATCGGTTTTTGCAGGCTGCTAAACATCCATTGCCCCAACACCCACTGACGCAGAACGGGGCTGGCAGCGGAAAATTTCGTCGAGAACTCAGGGCGCGTCTGTGTTGTGCGCTATTCAACGCAATCCCAAACACCCATGCCCTGCCTGAAAGTTGCCGCCCTAAAACCCGCGCAAGCCTAATCGCGTGTATTCACGAGCCAACACCCGAACAGGCTCACCGCCGATGTAAATCGGCGAAATTTCTCCGCTGCCTGCCCCGTCCCACCTCAAGTAGGGCAATTTACAATTTGGAATTTGCAATTTGCAAGTTAGTACGAATACCGAAAGACAAGACGCTTAGACAGGCACACGACTGCTAGAGTATGGCTCAACTTTCAGCTTTAAGTTTTCAGTTTCCCCTACTTCCCAATCACAAAAAGCTTGCCCCTCGTCACCTGGCTGCTGTACATGTTTTTCACTATAAAATAATAGATGCCCTGGGAGACTTCCCTCCCCCTGTAGTTTTTGCCGTCCCACTGCGCCCTGAGCATAGTGGTGTTGATTGACATCACCAATTCGCCCGAGATTGTATATATCTGTATTATGGAACCCGGCACGACAAAAGCGAATTTAAGAAGGCCGCCCATTGCCGTCTCCGGGTTAAACGGGTTGGGATATGCCACAACAGGCTGTCCCGGGAACTCAGCCTGGTTTGACTGAACCGGCGGATGCGTGCCAAAACCCTCGGAATAAAGCGGGTCATTATACTCAACAGATGCCCGGTTAACAATCGGGCCGCCGTAATAAAAATCGTCAAGCAGGGCGACAAACTCAATGATTATTATTTCACCGGGTTTTATTACCCTGTCTTCCGGCAGCCGCCACACAAGCATGCCGTCAACCTCCTCGGGCCTTATGCTTGTATTGTCATACGCGTAAGTGACGCCCTGCGGCAGGGTGTCCCATACTGTCAGCCCCCACGCGGGCAGCGAGTCATTATTCTTAATCTCTATCCTGAAGACCACTTTTGAACCCGGGCCCGGGTTTTCCCCTTTTACCGTTGCCTTAATGTCAAGCAGCACAGGATGCGCGTCGCGCGTCGGCGTGGGCGTTACCGTATAGGTAAATGTATATGTGGGCGATGCCGTGAGCGTGTATGTGGGCGTGTCAGTCGGCGATGGCGTATTGGTATATGTGTTTGTCGGAGTAAATGTCGGGGTAAAAGTCCGCGTGACAGTAGGCGTAAATGTTGACGTGGCAGTGGGCGTCGCTGTCCGTGTGGATGTGAATGTCGGGGTTATTGTCGGCGTGTTGGTGGCTGTATTCATGCTCGTCTCTGTAACTGTCGGCGTGTGGCTGGGAGTCGGCGTATAAGTTGATGTCGCGGTATAGGTCGAAGTTGAAGTATATGTTGATGTTGCCGTATATGTGGGGGTAAAAGTGAATGTATTTGTAAAGGTTGGGGTAGCGGTCTGCGTGGGCGGGTCCGGCACAGTATTTGTAAAAGTAGGCGTAGAGGTTACTGTCCTTGTATGTGTTGCCGTAGGCGTGGCTGTAAAGGTGGGCGTATTTGTGGGCGTCACTGTCGCCGTATCAAGCGTTGTTATCGTAATTGTGGGCGTCGCCGTGCGTGTTGCCGTATACGTCGGCGTGGGTGTCCTTGTCGGCGTGGAAGAGACCGTGGACGTAGGCGTCCGCGTAAACGTAAATGTGCTTGTCGGAGTATTCGTAGCCGTATCAAGGGTTGTTATTGTAACAGACGGTGTCGGCGTCCTTGTTGATGTCCTTGTAAATGTGGGCGTAGGCGTCCGCGTCCGCGAAGCTGTGGCAGTGCGCGTGGCCGTAAAAGTGGGCGTGCGCGTCGGCGTAACCGTTGCCGTATTCATCGTTGTTATTGTGATGGAAGGCGTCGCAGTCCTCGTCGGCGTACGCGTAAACGTAGGCGTGGGAGTGCGCGTGCGCGTATATGTCGGCGTTGCCGTTACTGTCCTTGTAAATGTGGGCGTAGGCGTCCGCGTCCGCGTAAACGTGGGCGTCGGTATAACCGTATTCGTCCTTGTAAAGGTAGGCGTAGCTGTCCGCGTACGCGTAAATGTCGGAGTGGCTGTCCTCGTCCGTGTATACGTCGGCGTCCTTGTGCGTGTAAATGTAAATGTCCGCGTCCGGGTAAATGTCGGCGTCATCACAGGCGTCCGCGTCCGCGTGAACGTAGGCGTCCTTGTTCTCGTGTAAGTCGGCGTCCTCGTGCGTGTAAATGTGGGTGTCCGTGTACGCGTGAATGTCGGCGTTATCATAGGCGTCCGCGTCCGCGTGCGCGTGAAAGTGGGAGTTCTTGTGCGCGTCCGCGTAAACGTGGGAGTAGGCACACACCTCATATTCAAATTGACAGAGCTGGTGTTCGATGTTGAAGATCCCCATCTTACACGCGCGCTGTTTTGCCGCGAAGTACAGTTTTCTGTATAGGGGTCAAAATAATAATCCCGCACAATCACAGGTACATTCACGCAGGTGTTACCCTCAAACCCATTGGGAAATTCTACGTCCAACCTGCCCGTTCCAAGGTTTGTTATATAAATCGGGCCATAAGGTTCCTGGTCACCGGTATAAATCCACGCAAAACCATTTGACCCGCCTGTCCATGTGTCCTCAATGGTGACTTTTTGCGTAGTATATCCACCCGTATTGCATATACGCAGCGTAAATGTTATCTGCTCGTCAGTGATATCGGAAGTTTTGCTTGATGTTTTTGTAATGTTAAAATTAGCGGGCGGCGGCGGGTTTACGGGTACCAGATTAAACCCCTGTCGAAAAAACAGGCATTGATAACTACCGCCCGCTGTCCCACTATACGACTTGGGCACAACCCTTTGTCCCGTGCCTATATCATACATAATCTTGCCCCACGTTGGTACAGTTACAGCCACTGCATTATTCCACGAACTGTGATAACTATATGACGGATGTGTCCAGTTTCTCCCGTTGGGGTCAAGAGGCGGCCCGCCTGTACCTGAACCAAAAAAACTATCGTCACAAGAATATGTTGAACTTATTCTGACATTTGTTTGATTTGAGGATACATAAGCATGTCTGCCATCGGAATAAGTTACATCCATTGTCCACGAACCCCAAACTTCCCCTCCTTGCGTGTCAATAACCTTCAGAGCAATCGTATCTGTTCCATCACCCCTTAAAAGCGTCCCTGCACTGGGAACGCTCACGCATTTAACATCTCCCGCCTCATCCCAGTTAACAAAGA
>DSBP01000108.1 GCA_011049465.1 bacterium
TATACTATTCATGGGCCGTTTTCTCCTTCTCACCCGTTGGGTGAATGTATTTAACGCGTTGATAACGTTATTATACATGGATTAAACGGCCTTTTCAATTGTTCCTATTGCGGTTTCTGGGTTCCACATACTCCTTGACACGCCTTAAAAAATGCTATATTATTCTAATTGACCGAAACTTTAAGGCTTTTTTTTTGTCTAATAATTTAAACGGTTAATGGACGGAGCAGGAAATACAGCTAATACAAGGAAGGATTATGAAAAAGAAGAGAACAGTAAAAAACTTATTACTAATAGCCGCTTCTATAATGATGCTCGCGTCTGCTGTACAGGCAGGCGAGCCAAGAATACTAAATTTGACCATGAATCCGCCCAACCCGAGTTTCGGAGATATAGTAACCGTTGACCTTGATTTATGTATTAACGAGTATGTAAATCCGGCGACATTACTCATGGCTATAAGCAGCCATGCCAACTTAGTGGGTGCGCCCACAAACGGACAGATTTTTGTGGTGCACAACAACGGGCCTGTGGGAACATACTGGCTCGGAACAGCATCGAATGATATGGGTTATAATGCGGGAACCGGCCCTACTGACTGGCAAGGCCCATTTAACTGCACTGACTGCGGCGGAAACAGCAACTCGCATGTTGTCCATCACACATTTACCTTCAGGATACCGCCCGCCAATATGTTTCCGGGATGCGATGTATCAAATTTTTACCTGCACGTAGTGGGAAGAAACTATAATATGGACTCGACAAACTGGGCAAACGCCAACTCGACCTGCCGCCACTCCAGGCTCAACTGGTCTCTGCCCGCGCCGCCGCCCGAGTATGAGATAAGGAAGAGGTTTGAGGGCGTTGCGCAGGACCCGGGCGACCTTGTGCTTTTCTCAATAGACTATAAATACGGTGGAGGGCCGCTTCGCATAGAGGATGTGCTGCCTGCGGGAAATTACCTGCGTTTTGTGAGGGCAGGCCCGGGAGCGCCGTTTTTAACATTGCAGCCCGCTGTGGGAGCGACAACAGGAACAGTAAGATGGGATTTTCCGAACAGGGCGGGTGTGCCCGGATACGCTGAGGGAACAGTATGGATACTGATGGAATTAAACAATCCCGCACCCGCTATCGGTACTAATATTCCAAACACTGCCACAGCCTCAATGCCGGGCCATGGCAGCAAGAATTCGTCAGCCACGATGACAGTGGGCCGCGCAGCGCTGACAATTAACAAATATCAGAATGTGCCCACTCTGCAGGAGGGCGAGATAGTCACGTATACGCTTGAATACGAGATAAACGGCTCAAGGCTGGTGGCTTACCAGTCCTTTGACAACCTTGCGCCCGGAACAATTTACGGCACTCCCGGCAACGGAATACCGCCGCCCGGATGGCGTTTTTCACCCGACGGATCGGGGGACGTGGGCTCGTGGGAGGTGGTTGATGAATGCGGAACAGGCGACAATTACCTGAGGGGAAGCGCGTCAGCAAACCAGCGTTATCCGGGGCTTCTTCTTGACGGGCCAAATGAGACCTTTTGCACGGGACAGATAGTATCTGATGTTATGATAGAGCCCTATTCATACGAAGGCGCTGACGCGCAGGTGATAATAAGGCACAACGGCCAGACAGGTGCTGCTTCTTATTCTGTGGCCCTGATTTTGTCTATTGATAACACTCCCGGAAGGCTCGCGTTTCAGCTTGTAACCGGAGGAACCCCTTCTTGGCCCTCAACGTTTAACGGAATAGATATTGTTGGAAATAAATGGTACAGGACCAGAATAGATGTTATTCAGTCGGGAAATGATTATATTTACAGGGCGAGGGTATGGGCAAAGGGTGACCCGGAACCAAATACGTGGCATATACAGTATACGCAGACAGGAGCTGCCACAAATAACAACTGGCGCTGTGACGGCGCATATAACACGTGGCGGCCCGGTGTAAATGAGCAGAGGGGAGACTCAGCGGTCAGGGACTCATACGACAACTTTATGGTATATCAGCCAAGGACAAACGCCAACGCTTTTATATCGGATGACATCCCGCCGGGAGTCACGTTTGCAGGCGCGAGCGCTGGATACGCAAGCACAAACCCCGTAAGATGGAACTTAGGCTCTATAGCAAACCAGAGCGGCTCATATACATGGTGGGGCGTGGTGGATTGCTCTGTTTCCCCCAATCCCATAAGCAACAGGGCATTTATAGACAGCGACAATACAGAGCCGCTTTACTCAAACTGGGTGTATCTGGATGTTATGTGCTCAACCCCGACCAGCACGCCCACGCGCACAGCCACACGCACAGCGACCCGCACAGCCACTCCGACAAGGACGCCTACGCCGACATGCACAATAACGCCGTCTCCTACAGCAACGCCTACAGCAACGCCTACGGCGACACGCACGGCGACACGCACAATAACGCCTTCGCCCACAGCCACGCCGACAGCAACGCCTACGCGGACAGCGACGCCGACATTTACCTTTACAATGTCGCCTACGCCCACATTTACAGCGACGCCGACATTCACATTTACGCTTTCGCCCACGCCCACTCTTACATCAACAGCGACAAGAACGGTTACGCCGTCAATTACCTATACAATAACGCCCTCTGAGGATACGGCTACGGTAACTTTGACGATTACGCAGACATTTACCGCGACACCTACGGCCACACCCACATTTACGGCCACCGATACGCGTACAGCCACGCCGACGTCTACGTTCACGCTCTCGCCGACACCCACATTTACGGCTACGGCCACGCGGACAGCCACGCCTACGTTTACTTTTACAATGACAGCGACGCCTACACGCACGGTCACTTCTACAATCACGTTTACAATAACGCCGTCGGATGACACATTTACCGTCACACAGACAATTACACAGACATTTACGGCTACGCCGACAGCTACGCCTACGCGCACGTCGACGGATACACGCACAGCCACGCCAACGCTCACAGCCACGCCCACATCAACATCTACCCGCACTGCCACTCCAACCGTAACAGAGACGTCTGAAAACACGCCGACAGACACTCCGACAGCCACGCCCACTTATACGGCGACGCCTACAGCCACGCCTACGTTTACTGCGACGCCGACCTTTACTTCGACCATGTCGCCCACATATACAATGACAGCGACGCCGACCTTTACAGCCACTCCGACTTTTACTTCGACCATGTCGCCCACATATACAATGACAGCGACGCCGACCTTTACAGCGACGCCTACTGCAACGCCCACTTCAACGGTAACGTTTACGCCTACAATAACAGCCACAATGCCGCCGTATCCTTATCTGGTTACAATCAGCGTTTACAACGAGGCGGGCGAGGTTGTAAGGCAGATGGAGGTTATGCGCGCGTCGGGCCCCGTGAAATCCGTGGAATATTATACTGTGGTAAACGGGGAGATTATTCAAAATCCGCCGTCTTTTGCAGCCGGTGACCCTTATGCGATTCATCTTCCGGGCATTGAGACGCCGGATTCGGCAGGGCTTGGGGGCACATCAATTATGTGGGACGCGAAAAACAGCCAGGGACAGGAAGTGCGGCAGGGAGTCTATTACATAAAAGTGGAATCAAAGGATCAGTACGGCCATGTGAGCGCGTTTATAAATGAAGTCACGGTATTCAGGGTGGAAGAGTATGTGGAACTGAATATCTTCAACAGCGCGGGTGAGATTGTGCGCTCCATCAGGCAGTACAAGAGCCCTGTGTCGGAAAAACTGTCCCTGAAAGTCTCGGAACTGCTCATAATAAACAAGGACGGCAGCAGCATCGCGATAGAATACAATCAGGGCGAGCACATAATGTGGGACGGAAAGAACAGCCGCGGCAGGACAGTCACAAGCGGCACATACGAGATACAGATAGTGGCGCATACGTCGCAGGGCAGCCGCATAGAGGCGTCAAAGACCGTGATAGTCTTAAACGAGGGAAAAAAATATATGTCCGATATTGTGATAGCGCCCAATCCCGTAAAGAGGGAGACGGGAAAGCCGGAGATGGTGCGCCTCATCTGGACAACAGAAACAGCAGAGACAGGCACAATGAACATACGCATATACAATGTGGCAGGCGAGCTGGTCTCGATTATCAACACAACGCTTGAGAGCGGCGAAGCTGCCTGGAATTTGAGGTCAAGAGGCGGGAGAAAGGCAAGCGCCGGCCCCTATGTGGTTGTTTTTGAGGCGAGAAACAGCGAAGGATATGTTGAAAGAAAGATGGAAAAGATGGGGCTTGCAGGCTCAAAATAATATAAAACCGAAAACGAAAGTTTGCGGCGCCCGGTTTTTTGTTCCGGCCCTTCGCAGGTTTTTCGTAGCCGCGAACTTCAGTTCGCGTTTCTTAAAATCCTATCTTTTGTTTTTATATTTAGCGTCATAAAATCCATTATTTATATGGCGGTTCTGCGCTAATCGCAAAAAACACGTTTTCCCGCTATTATATTCTTTTCGAGTTTTATTGAAAAAGTCCGAAAAATAATGTAAGATATATTGCGAAACTTTAAAGCGGGAAAAGTGTCTAAAAAACAGCCATTATATAGGAAAGGAAGCGGTGGTGTTATGAAAAAAGCGGATATAAACGGGAAAAATAATTTGTCTCTTATTATACTGTTTGTATTTATAATTTTTATGCTGCCTGCCGCGCTTTTTGCGGGCAACCCGCAGGTAGAGTCAATCACAATGGTCCCTCCTTCACCCAATTTCGGTGACAGGATAACGGTCACAATAGTCTATTGCGGACAACTGTATCAGGACCATGAGCTCGGGCTTGTGGTAAGTACTGTTAATGTGCCGGGGGACGCGAGAATATCGGGCGGTGGACAGGTGTTTATAGTAAGCAGGCGGGGAATCAATGTTCACACTTCGGTGCCGGCGCTGACTCCTGGCGGGGAGATAGGATATACGGCTCATCCCAATCCCGGAGGCGGAACCGCAAACTGCAACACATGTGGCGGCTCAAATGACGGTATGCGTATTACAGTTACTTACGGGCTGAATGAACCTTTAACAGTCCCTTCGGCGGAAAATTATCCCGGATGCAACCCTGAAAATCTTTATCTGCACGTTGTGATGAAAGATAATAACCTTAATGACGGCGAGTACCACACGCAGACAGCCTGTCAGAGGGGAAGCCTGAGCTGGACAATACCCACTTTGCCGCCCACCTTAAACATTCACAAACGCGCGGAGGGCGTGCTGCAGCTTGCTAATGACCTTGTGCTTTTTTCCATTGATTACTCATACGCAAACGGGCAGCCTACAATAACGGATCAAATACCAAACATACCGGGAACAACAATTACACTTGTATCTGCCGGCCCGATGGGGTTTTATTCCGGGCCCGCTCCGGGTTCTGTTGTGGCGCCGGGTACGCTTTTATCGTGGGCGCTTCCAAACAGGACAAACCAGAAAGGGATGGCTGAAGGAACGGTCTGGTTCCTGCTTAGGGTAAACTCGGATCCAACGGCAGGCGGGCTTGTGCAAAATACTGCCAACGCCTCAATGGGCTCGATAAACAGGTCGTCAGCAACATCACTTGTAGTGGGCCAGCCAGCAGTAACAATAACAAAGCAGCAAAGCTCTGTGGCTCCGGTCTACGGCGAAAACATAACCTACTATTTGTCCTACCAGATAAACGGTTCGCAGCTCGTGGCTTACCAGTCGTTTGACGATATGCCTCTTGGAACATACCACGCGACACCGCCGCCGGGCTGGCAGTTCAGGCCCAGCGTCACGAACGGGACGTGGTACATAGAGGACCCCTGCGGCACAGGAGACAGGATAATACGGGGCAACACATCGCTCTCCAATGATTATCCCGGCCTCTTATACAGCGGATATCCAATGCAGACCGACGCTGAGTGTCTCGGCATAATAACGGCGGAAGTTCTGATAAACCCGTTAGGCGGAACGACCGGTTCGGGTTACGAAGGAGCTGACTCCCTTGTGGCAATAAGGGATGACGGGCTTGCTGTGGGCGGCAGGGCATACGGCCTTGTTTTGTCAGTTGATAATTTTATAGGAACAAACCCAAATGGAAATATCGGATGGCAGCGGTGCGGAGCCACGCCTTACGGCCCTTATACAGCAGGAACATGTATGTGGCCCCAGTCTGTCACATTTCCCATTATCGGAAACAGGTGGTACAGGGTAAAGATACAGACAGGGCCCACAAATCCATGTGAGTTTAATGCCAAGGTATGGGCCAAAGGCGACCCTGAGCCCGCAGGATGGAGTTTACCGGCTTTTATTGACACAAATTGCGTGGCTGACGGGTTCCACTGCTCGGGCAGCGGACGTACTTGGTACGCGGGCATCGCGGAACAGGGCGGCGATATTGCGCTGACCCAGGACTCATATAACAATTTTACACTGCTAAAGCCAAGGGTATCGGCAAATACGGTGCTGTATGACCCGGTGCCACCGGGGCTTACTTATCTGGGACAGCAGGGGCCGAGGCCGCTGGCAACAGGCGCGCCTAATCTGTCCTGGAACCTCGGTATGATCTCTGATGAAGGAGGCTCATTTACCTGGTGGGCAAGGGTTGATACCTGCGACCCCATAACAAATCAGGGTTCAATTGACGGTTCCTCAATAGAGGAAATCTTTTCAAACGAAGTTGTGGCGTATCCCATATGCCCGACACCGGTCATTACGCTTGTAAAGAGCCATCAGCCGACAGGCACGTTTGCTTCCGGTGATGCTGTAACATGGATACTTGAAGCGTGCAATTCCGCTGCAGGGCCCCCTGCCAATCCGATGACAGTGTGGGATACAATTCCCAATACGATCAACTGGGGCGGCTGGGTGGGGACCCCGGGGTTTGGGGTTACTGCGCCGGGCGGGGTTATATGGTGGGACGCGTCCCCGCTTAACGAGGGACAGTGCAGGAGCTACACATGGTGGGGCACGCTGCAATGATAAAAAAAGAAAGGAGGCGGGCTGAATGAACGGGTTGAAACGCGGTTTAAAAGTAAAAGTTGCCGCAGTTGCATTAATCCTTATGCCCGTTTTCCTTTTTGGAGCGAGCACGGTCACGATAACCTCTGCTGTAAGCTCAAAGGGTGCCTGTTTTGAGGCAGGTCAGAACCTTACAATAACAATAAATGCGTCGCATACTCAGTCATGGCAGAAAATGGAGGCGCTTGTTGTGGCATCTGCTGATAATACGTTGAATTACTCACCCAACAGCGGCGTGGCTGACCAGTGCATCTGGGGCTTAAACCCGGGCGGAGGCAATCCTCCGAGCAATACCCCGCCGTGGCAGTCACAGGTTGAGATAGCGCCGGCCACAGCGTCCGGCGCCTCTGTAACGGGTTATCAAATGGTGGTTCCTGTTCCTGCGGCATATACGCTGCAGGGCCCAAAGTATTTTTTTGTTGTGATAGGATACGGGGATCTTGAACTGGGCCAGTATTATGTGTCGCCCGGCGTGGCGCATACTTCGATACTTCTCTCCGAGTGCTCGCTTGATACCCCCACGGTAACGCCTACGATAACGCCAACAATACCGATGATATGCAACCACGCCGCGGCAAGCTATGGAGCTGAGGCGGTTGACTGCATACCCATAATGTTGGAGACTCCGACCAATACGCCCACGCGTACAGCCACTCCGACGCGTACGGCAACACCGACAATGACGGCGACGCCCACGGCAACTCCGACAAGGACGGCGACACCCACGGCAACTCCGACAAGGACGGCGACACCCACTTCCACTGCTACGCCGACCTTCACGGATACCCGCACACCGACGCCGACATTCACCTTCACGCTCTCGCCCACGCCGACTTTTACGGTTACAAACACATTTACACACACAATAACGCCGTCGGATGACACGCCCACAAACACATCAACAATTACCCACACGTTTACTGCGACCCCGACATTTACGGCGACAATGACAGCTACGCCCACGTTTACAATGACAGACACGCGCACAGCAACCCCCACATTCACGTTTACCCTGTCGCCCACGTCTACATTCACGGCGACAGACACGCGCACGGCGACACCCACGCGCACATCAACGTCTACGGCAACTGATACAATGACCGCTACACCGACACGGACCGCGACGCCTACGGTGACAGAGACATCCGAATTAACGCCAACCGTTACGCAGACTGCCACACAGACAAGGACGGCCACGCCGACTCGCACGGCAACGCCCACTGCCACGTCCACGCGGACAGCTACCCCGACATTCACGGATACGATGACAGCCACTTTTACTTACACCATGACAGATACGGCCACATACACCGCGACATTTACGCAGACTTATACAATGACCGCGACGCCGACAATCACATACACGCCGACAATCACGCCCACAAGGCCGCCGTTTCCTTACAATATTACGGTGGGTGTATATAACAGCGCGGGCGAGCTTGTGAGGACAGTGGTTGAGTCGCCTGCTTCCGCGATGATGACAGGCGCGTTCCTGTATTACAACGGTACGGTTGACCCGTCATTGATGACCGCTGAAATGCCTCTGCTGATAGGGCTTCCGGGCGTTGAGACGCCCGGTACACTGGGGGATGGAGGCACATTTTTTGAGTGGCACGCAATAAACAACCAGGGACAGCCCGTGCTGCCCGGAATCTATTATATAAAGGTGGAGATGAAAGACGGCTACGGGCATGTAAACGTTGTGACAAAAGAGATACTCTTCTTGAGGACAGCCGACTACCTCGATTTCAATGTCTTTAACAGCGCCGGCGAGCTTGTGAGAAGCATAAGGATCTATGACCCGACTGCTGATACAGTCAAGCTCAATATTGACGACCTGCTCATAATTGAAAAAGGCGGGTCAAGTTTAAATATAGAATACGGCGCGGGCGGTTACCTCCAGTGGGACGGGAAGAACAGCCATGGGAAGACGGTCAACAGCGGGACATATGAACTGCAGGTTATAATGAAAAAACCCGACGGGACACGTGTTGAAGCCTCAAAGACAGTAATAATACTTAACCAGGGTTTTGATTCCTTCCTCGCGGATGTCAAAGCTTTCCCGAACCCGTTCAACGGCGAAAAATCAGAGACAATGAGGTTTGACTGGCAGGGGAGCTCCGGGACAGGGCAGGTAAAGATAAGGATATTTGACGTCTCGGGCGCCATTGTCGCCATGATTAATGCCGGGATTGAGGACGGATATGTTGACTGGAACGTCAAGACCCCGCGCGGGCGGAGCATTGCGCCGGGTATTTACATGGCTGTGATTGAGGCGGAAAACGGGGAAGGTTACACAGAGA
>DSBP01000256.1 GCA_011049465.1 bacterium
CAAATATATATTATATTATCGTCCGGGTTTTGTAAAGGGCAAGTTTGGGGCGGGAATGGGAGTTAAAATTTTGAATTTGAAATTTTTAAGTTGAAGCCGACATACTCCGCTGTTTTTTGTTAAACTTGGAAATTGCAAATTGAAAATTCCAATTGTTTTTTCCCTTACGCCATTCTGCTTACAACCTCTTTAACCAGCACATAAAGCAGCAGGGAATAGAAGGCTACAAAAAAAAGCCAGAAAGGTTTGCCCTGCTCGTTCATGTTGAGCGGGCCGCGGAGAAACGCGAAGACGCAGGCTGCTGCGAATGTGCATGCGGTAAAGATAACGATGATGCGGTTTATGTCATGCGCGCCAATGAAGATGAAAACCGCTGCCGGAATGGCAAGCAAAAAACCGGATCTCTTCAGCCCGGCGGCGGTGTTTTTGTTCGCGAACATGAAGTCAATGCATATGTAAAAACTGCCCGCGACAAGAATCCCAAGAATGCCTGCCTCTACAATTCTCCAGGATACCGCAAGAATAATCTCAAAGTCCGTCATGATGCACCCCCGTGATAATATTTTAAAATACCTATAAAGAGTATAGTTTAAGCGTTTTAATAAGTCAAGAAAAATGTGTGAAGTGAAAGGAAACGCAATATTCTCACTTTAAGAAGGGAAGTTGTGCCTTTTGCAGCCGAAACACTGCCTCACTTGAGGTGGGACGGGGCAGGCAGCGAAAAATTTCCCTGATTGCCATGGGCCTGATCATGTTAATTTCACGATAGACTGCTGTGCGCGGCCCGGCTTACGCACGATTACGGGCGGGTCTGTTCTGAAGGCTTGTAGATTCGAGACGGGGAGAGGAGTTGCTTATACCTTTTCTAGGCATTAAATCAGGAAAATTTTCCACTGCCAGCCCCGTCCTGCGATAGTGCGTGTTGGTGTAAAGGTTGTCTTGTAATCGTATTAACTTTAAACTTAAAATTTCAACTTTCAATTGCCGTACTTGATGCTACCCACCCCATCCTGCGTCGGTGCGTGTTAAGGCATTGGTTGTTTAGCAACCTGCAAAAAACAGGATTCACACCTTGATGAGTAATAACAAAAAGCCCTATTTTTTTAAGTTGTAAAACCCTCTTTTTTATTATATATTATATAGATATATACATGAATTTTAAGGCGGTTTTTCGCCTGAATATAACGGAGATGAGAAGTGTCCGCAGCAGAAGCCTGGGCGGATCTTCACATCCATACAGTTAAGTCGGACGGCACGTTTACGGTCGAGAAGGTATTTGAGAGCGCCCGTCAGACGGGTGTATCGGCAATTGCCATAACCGACCACGATACTGTAGCGGGTGTGGAAGAGGCCCTTTATTGTGAAAAAAAGTACGGTGTAGAGTTTGTTCCCGGTGTGGAGCTTTCGGCTATTTACAACAAGCGGGAGGTTCATATAATAGGTTTGTATGTTGACTGGCGGGAACCGCGTTTCAGGGAAAAGCTTGCCAGGTTCCAAAAAGTAAGGGCTGAGCGCGCCAAAAGGATTATTAAAAAGCTCAAAGAGCACGGATTAAACGTCAAATATGAAGAGCTTTATGAGATGACCGAGAATATGGGAAACGCCGGCAGGCTTCATATAGCGAGGCTGCTTGTTTCCAAAAGGCTTGTCAGGAGCATAAGAGACGCGTTTGACCGGTATCTGGCTGAAGGCAGGCCGGCTTATGTTGAGAAGGAACGGGTAACGGTAAAAGAGGCGATTGACATGATAAGGTCTGTCGGAGGGATATCGGTTCTCGCGCATCCCGCGCTTCTTCAAAAAGATGAGATGATAGAAAAGTGGGCTGAAACCGGGCTTGACGGGATTGAGGCTTACCACCCCGACCACAAAGGCGATGTTGCGGAAAAGTACCTGAAAATAGCAGGGCAGCTGGGCCTTCTTGTATCAGGCGGTTCTGACTGCCACGGAAGCCGCGGGAGCCACGGAAGAATAGGCGAGATAAAACTGCCGCACAGTGACTTTGAGAAGATCAGGGAGAAATACAGAAAGGCAGGAGAGAAGAGATGAGCGGGGAAAAGAACGCGCCGCAGCCGGAAAAGAGCGAGGCGGAGATAATAAGCGGCAAAAAAGAGAACCTTGAGTTTTTAAAGGAAAAAGGCGTGGAGCCTTATGCCTATTCGTTTGACAGGACGCTTCCGGTTGAAGGGCTTCTTGAAAAATACGGAGGCGCGGGCGAGGAGGAAGGCGCGGAAGATGAGCGCGCCGCGGGAAGAATAGTCTCCATACGCTCGCACGGCAAGACCGCGTTTATGCACATCAGGGATGAATCGGGCAAAATCCAGGCATATATAAGGCGCGATATATTGGGTGAGGAAAAACACGATCTTTTTAAGAAGTTTGATATAGGCGATATCGCGGGAGTCTCCGGGCCGGTCTTTAAAACACGCACGGGTGAACTGACCATCAAGGTTAAGGAGCTTACGCTTTTGACCAAATCGCTTCTGCCGCTTCCGGAAAAATGGCACGGGCTGAAAGACAAGGAGACGAGGTACAGGCACAGGTATCTTGACCTTATAGCGAACGGGGAAGTGAAGAAAAATTTTGAGACACGCATAAGTATAATTAAAGAGATAAGAAAATTCCTTGACGGGCGGGGGTTTAAAGAGGTTGAGACGCCCATGCTTCACCCTATACCCGGCGGAGCCAAGGCAAGGCCGTTTTTGACGCATCACAACGCGCTTGATATTGACCTGTATATGAGGATTGCTCCCGAGCTTTATCTTAAGAGGCTGCTTGTCGGAGGGTTTGAAAGGGTATATGAGATAAACAGGAACTTCAGGAACGAGGGCATATCAATAAAGCATAATCCCGAGTTCACCATGCTTGAGCTTTACCAGGCGTACACGGACTACGAAGGCGTCATGAACCTTATGGAGGAGATGACAGTGTATCTGGCGGATACAATACTTAATAAACGAGTGATAACATACCAGGGAACGGAGATTGACCTGTCCCCTCCGTGGAAGAGGCTCTCCATGAAAGACGCGGTAAAAGAGCACGGCGGGATAGATATTGATTCGCTGGATGACGGGCAACTCGCGGAAAAACTTAAAAGCAGGGGCGCTGAACTGCGGCAGGGGATAACCAGGGGAGAGCTTACAGCCATGCTGTTTGAGGAATTCGCTGAGGAAAAGCTTATACAGCCTGTCTTCATAACGGATTTTCCCGTAGAGGTATCTCCGCTGTCAAAGGCGGGCAGAAAAGACAAGTCCATAGCCGAGAGGTTTGAGCCGTACATATTCGGCAGGGAAATAGGAAACGGATTCTCCGAATTAAACGACGCGGAGGATCAGGAAGAGCGTTTTAAGAAACAGATTGAGTCTGACGCTCATGGCGAGGTCTCAAAGGAGATTGACCGCGATTATATTCAGGCGCTGAAGACGGGAATGCCGCCCGCAGGCGGGCTGGGAGTGGGTATTGACAGGCTGGTGATGTTTTTTACGGATTCAGCGTCAATCAGGGATGTAATTTTATTCCCGCTGCTGAGGCCGGAAGGCAAAGGGAAGAATGATGAACCGCAGGATTAAGAGCGAAAAGGAGATGTTTTAAATGGCAAGGTCATTTAATTATTTTGTCGGGCTAAGATACATGAGCGCCAAGAAGCAGGGGTTTTTATCCCTGATAAGCTTTATATCTGTGGCGGGCATAGCGCTCGGCGTCACGGCGCTCATAGTTGTCATATCTGTTATGAATGGATTTCACGAGGATATAAGGGACAAGATAATAGGGACAAACGCGCATGTTGTGGCGGCGTCATATTCGAAAGACGGGATAAAGGATTACTCCAAAAAAATATCGGAGATAGAAAAAATACAGTATGTTGTGGACGCGGCGCCTTATTTCATGGGGCAGGTAATGCTGAAGTACGGGGACAAGGTTGAGGGGATTGTCCTTTGGGGCATAGAGCCGGTCTCGATGTCAAAGGTAAACAAGCTGGCGGAAAACATGATAAAAGGAGAAGTCGATTCCATCATGAAAGGGCTGAAAGACGGCCGGCGCGGCATAATAATAGGCAAGGAGCTTTCAAAGGCTCTTAATGTTGATGTGAATGATGAGCTGGTTCTCATATCGCCCGTCTTCAGGCAGACTCCCGCGGGATTGATGCCCAGGATGTTTAACATGAAGATTGTCGGTATCTTTGAGGCGGGAATGTATGACTATGACTCCACCTTCGCGTATGTTTCCATTAAAAACGCGCAGGAGCTTTTTGACAGGGATGATGTAATTACGGGAATCGCCATAAAGGCCGACAAGATTGAAAATGCGGCGTTTGTTGCCGCGGAGATACACCGCAAGTACAAGGACCTGTGGGCAAGGGACTGGATGAACATGAATAAAAACCTCTTTTCCGCGCTTCAGATAGAAAAGATAGTCATGTTTATTATTCTCATCCTGATAGTCCTCGTCGCGGCGTTTAACATAGCAAGCACCCTGATAATGATAGTCATGAGAAAGACAAAAGACATAGGCATATTAAAATCAATGGGCGCGACCGGCGGGGATATAATGAATATATTTATTATACAGGGCGTCTCCACCGGCGTGATCGGCGCTGCGGTGGGTTTTGTGGCGGGCATCGCGCTGTGCCTTTACCTGCAGGCGTACCCGATATCAATGCCCGGCGGCGGCAGTATATATTACATAGACAAGCTTGCCGTATCAATTAAAATGGCCGAGGTGATTATAATTCCTTTTGCCGCTGTCTTGATATCATTCCTTGCGACGCTTTATCCGTCGTACCACGCGTCGAGGCTTGACCCGGTGGAGGCGATAAGATATGAGTAACATACTTGTCGCCAGGGACATTATGAAGACTTTTGTGACGGGGAACAACCGTCTCAATGTGCTGAAAAATGTCAATATTGAGATACAAAAAGGAGAGCTTATAATGCTGATAGGCCCGTCAGGCGCGGGCAAGTCAACGTTCCTGTCGATTCTTGGGGGCTTGAGCAGGCCCACGCAGGGAAAAGTGCTTCTTAACACGCAGGATATTTACGGGCTCAACGACAACAGCCTCGCGGGGCTGAGAAACAGAAAGTTTGGGTTTGTATTTCAATTTCATCATTTGCTGCATGAGTTTTCCGCGCTTGAAAATGTAATGCTGCCCGTTATGATGGCGGGAACCGGAAAAAAAGATGCCGCTGAGAAGGCGAAAAAAATACTCATAACAATCGGGCTGGGCAGCAGGCTATCGCACAGGCCCTATGAGCTCTCCGGAGGAGAGCAGCAGCGGGTTGCCATAGCAAGGGCGCTTATAAATGAGCCGGATATTATTTTTGCCGACGAGCCGACGGGAAACCTTGACAAGCAGAATGCCGAGATAATACACAGGATAATACTTGATTTCAACAAGAGTTTTGGGCAGACATTTGTCATTGTTACGCACAACGAGCACCTGACTTCATACGGAAACAGGGTGGTGTATATAGACGACGGAAATATTAAAACAATAAAAAAAGGGAGCCAGGCATGAGGCTGCCCCCGGTTTTATCCGGAACCGCTTTTGCATAAAAACAAGGAGGTAGAAAGTGCTTATTAATCTTAACGGTAATCTGGTGAAGAAGGAAGAAGCTGTTGTTTCTGTGTTTGACCACGGCCTTTTATACGGAGACGGGGTATTTGAAGGGATAAGGGTCTACGGCGGAAATATATTCCGACTGAACGACCATATAAACAGGCTGTTTAATTCGGCCAAGTACATTATGCTCAAGGTGTCCCTCTCTAAAAAAGAGATGATAGATGAGGTGGTAAGGACAGTCAAGGCAAACAACCTGAGGGACGGTTATTTGAGGCTTGTTGTCACGAGGGGGCCGGGAGACCTCGGCCTTGACCCGGCAAAATGCCCCAAAGCATTTTATTTTATCATAGCGGCCGGAATTACCCTGTATCCCGAAGAGTACTATGAAAAAGGGCTTTCCATTATTACGGTTCCGACAAGGCGCAATACGAGTGAGGCATTAAACCCGCAGGTCAAATCGCTTAATTACCTGAATAACATACTTGCCAAGATAGAGGCGAAAAACCACAACAGCCTTGAGGCGGTTATGATTAACAATGAAGGCTATGTGTCGGAGGCTACAGGGGATAATATTTTTATTGTGAAGGACGGCGTGTTGATTACGCCGTCGCTGCATTGCGGCGGGCTCAACGGCATAACAAGAAGGACAGTGCTTGAGATAGCGGCAAAGCTTAAGATAAAAACGCGCGAGGATGTCATGACGCGTTATGAACTTTATACTGCCGACGAATGTTTTCTGACCGGAACCGCGGCAAAGGTTATTCCTGTTGTGAATATTGACGCGAGGGAAATAAACGGCGGGAAACCGGGCAGAGTAACAGGTATTATTTTCAGGGAATACATGAAACTCACGAAAAAGATGGGCGTAAAGGCTTTTAAGGATTAAAATACCGGCGGGCTGCCGCGTGTTTTTCGCGGGGCAGGATGAGCCTGAAAAGGAAAGGTAAATGCCATGTATGACAGGTTTACTGACAGGGCGCGCAAGGTAATAGCGCTGGCAAAAGAAGAATCCCAGAGAATGGGCCATGATTATCTCGGAACAGAGCATATACTTCTGGGGATAATTAAAGACGGAGGCGGGATAGCGGCCGCGGTGCTGGAGTCTTTAAGCCTTGATCTTGATAAATTAAAAGTTGACATAGAGGAGCGCGTGGCTGAGGGGCCCGGCGGAACAATGGTGGCGGGTGACATTCCTTTTATGCCCCAGGCAAAAAAAGTCTTTGAGCTTGCTGCTGAAGAGGCGCAGTCTCTGGGACATAATTACATAGGGACAGAACACCTGCTGCTCGGCCTTATTAAGGAGGCGGAGGGTGTTGCGGCCAGGATTCTTGCTGAGGCGGGCATCACTTACAGAAAAGCAAAGGAAATGACCGTAAATATATTGAGTTCAAGCGCGCCGCCCAAGTACTCAGGGCAGCCCATGTCAAAAACAAACACACCCACGCTTGATAATTTCGGGCGGGACCTGACCATACTCGCCCGTGACTCAAGGCTTGACCCTGTAATAGGCAGAACCGACGAGATTGAGCGGGTTGTGCAGATTTTGAGCAGGAGAACAAAGAATAATCCTGTGCTTATAGGCGAGCCCGGCGTAGGCAAGACCGCCATAGTGGAAGGTTTGGCGCAGAAGATAATAAAAGGAGAGGTGCCGGAGCTGCTTTTAAACAGGCGTGTGGTGACGCTTGACCTGGCTGCTGTTGTGGCGGGAACAAAATATAGGGGAGAATTTGAGGAGAGGCTTAAAGCCATTATCAATGAGGTGCGGCACGCGGGCAACAGCGTAATTCTATTCATTGACGAGCTCCACACACTGGTAGGCGCGGGCGCTGCTGAAGGCGCGATAGACGCCTCGAATATGCTGAAGCCGCCTCTTTCGCGCGGAGAGTTTCAGTGCATAGGCGCGACCACACTGAATGAATACCGCAAGCATATCGAAAAAGACGGCGCTCTTGAGCGCAGGTTCCAGCCAATCTTTGTGAAGGACCCCAGCGTGGAACAGACAATCGAGATAATAATGGGGCTGCGTGACAAGTACGAAGCGCATCACAAGGTTAAGATTTCAGATGAGGCGATTGAAGCGGCGGCTTCGCTCTCAAACAGGTATATAACAGACAGGTTTCTTCCCGATAAGGCCATAGATGTAATTGACGAGGCGGGCGCCCGCGCGCGGCTTTACGCCACTACCATCCCCGAAGATATCAGAAATATGGACAGGGAGATAGAACATGTTGTAAAAGAAAAAGAGTCCTCGGTTAAGGCGCAGGAATTTGAAAAGGCCGCGGGGCTGCGTGATAAAATAGCCGAACTTCGCAGGCTGCGCGAGGACATGCGCCGCAAGCACGAGGCTGTAAGGATAAAACAGATGCCTATAGTCGGCTCCGAAGACATAGCCTATATTATCTCGAAGCAGACCGGCATACCGCTGAACAAACTCGAGGAGAAAGAATCGGAAAAACTGCTTAAGATGGAAGACGAGTTTCACAAGCGTGTAATAGGGCAGGATGAGGCGATAGCCGCGATATCAAGGGCAATAAGGCGCTCGCGTTCCGGAATGGCGGACCCGAACAAGCCCATAGGTTCTTTTGTGTTTTTGGGGCCCACGGGCGTGGGAAAAACCGAAGTGGCGCGCACCCTTGCCGACATACTCTTTGAGGACAGGGACGCGCTTATCAGGGTGGACATGTCCGAGTACATGGAAAAGTTCGCTGTTTCAAGGCTTGTGGGCGCTCCTCCCGGCTATGTGGGGCATGAGGACGGCGGCCAGCTGACGGAAAAGGTCAGGCGCAGGCCCTATTCTGTCGTTCTTTTTGATGAAATCGAAAAGGCGCATCCCGAGGTTTTCAATATACTGCTTCAGGTGCTTGAAAACGGCAGGCTCACGGATTCTTTTGGAAGGGCCGTTGATTTTAAAAATACGGTAATAATCATCACTTCGAATATCGGCTCGAAAAATATTGAAAGGAACCGCACTCTCGGGTTCACGAAGGACGACGGCAAAATAACATATGACGTCATGAAGGGGAAGATGATGGAGGACCTTAAAAAATCCCTCAACCCTGAGTTTATAAACAGGATTGACGAGATTATTGTGTTCCACTCCCTGTCAAGAGAAGACATAAGAAAGATAATAGACATAATGCTTGAGGATATCATCGTCAGGCTGGAAAAGAAGAATATCAGAATCAACCTGACCGAACCCGCCAAGGACCTGATAATAGAAAAGGGCTTTGACCCTGTATACGGGGCAAGGCCGCTGCGCCGCGCCATACAAAAACTTCTTGAGGACCCTCTTGCTGAGCGGGTGCTGGGCGGCGCAATCCCGCCGGGCGGCGGATTAAAAATTGAAAGGGACAAAGACGGGCTGAACTTTACCGATGAAAAGTGAGCGGGGGCAGTAACGGGCCCCGTCCGGAACGAGTGACAATATGAGCATAATCAAAAAAATCATTATAGTTATCCTGTTTGGAGCGGCAATTCTTGCCGGG
>DSBP01000036.1 GCA_011049465.1 bacterium
AGATTATTATGTTCCTGCTTATGCCCTTAATCCTGCTATGTTCCTGCGCGACGCTGACAACGACAAAACATGACCCGGTGATTATCCCTGAATTCATGGAAATCCAGTTCGGGCTCGCCACAAAACTTCAGGTTGACGCGCAGTACAAATCCTACAATGACAGGGAGCTTTCCGCTTATGTGACAGCCATAGGAAACAGGCTGGCTTCGGTCTCGTCAAGGAGCAGCCTTAAATACAGCTTTACTGTCGTTGACTCAAAGGAGATAAACGCCTTTGCCGTTCCGGGCGGGTTTGTTTATGTGACGACCGGCCTGATAAAGGCGCTTGATGACGAGGCTCAGCTCGCCGCTGTCATAGGCCATGAGATAGGGCATATTGACAGGCAGCACGGAGTCAAAGCGCTTCAGCGCCATATCGTTGCCACGCAGGGGCTCGCGTTTCTTGAAAAACTTGTAAATGAAGGAAAACCCGCGGAGCAGAAGAGCGAGATAGGAAAGATAGCGGCGTCAGCCGGATTGCAGCTTTTATTCCTGCGGAATTCGCGTGAAAACGAGTTTGAGGCTGACGAGCAGGGCGCGCTTCTGGCTTCGCGTGTGGGCTATGACCCTTATGCCATAGTTGATGTCCAGCATCATCTCTTAAAGCTCAGGCAGGGGACGCCGTCAGCGCTTGAGCAGATGCTTTCAACGCACCCCATCTCCGAGGCCCGCATAAATCACGCGAACAATTATATCAAAAACAACAATCTCGGCGGCAAGGCAAGAAGCAAAGATGTATACGCGAAGATGAAGGCGAGGATAAAATAACATCGAAAGTAAAACTGCTGTTAAGCCGGTTGTATACATAAGCAAGTGCCTCACTTTCGCGCCTGTCAGGTATGACGGCCGGGTGATTCATTCCGCGTTTGTTGATAAACTGAAACCATACATAACGCCTGTTACGCACTGCCCTGAGGTTGAAATCGGGCTCGGGGTTCCACGCAAAACCCTGAGGATTGAGGCTCTTGATAAAGAGATGAAAAAGCTCCGGCTTGTCCAGCCTGAGACCGGGATTGATTTCACCGCGAAGATGAGAAAATATACCTGCGCCACGCTTGATTCACTGCCTGTCGTTGATGGATTTATACTCAAGGGAAAGTCCCCGAGCTCCGGGTTTAAGGATGTAAAAATATACCCGGGCAAAGAGGGAAAGCATGCGCCTCTGACAACCAAAGGCAGCGGTTTTTTCGGCGGGGAGGCGTACAAAAGGTTTTCCCATCTTGCTTTTGAGGATGAGGGCAGGCTCAATGACCCTAAGATACGCGACCACTTCCTTAAAAAACTATTTACGATAGCCGGTTTTCGGGCTGTCAGGAAAAGGGGCGGAATCAGCGGGCTGATGAAATTCCAGCAGGACAACAAGCTCTTATTCATGAGTTACAGCCAGAAATATATGAGGGTGCTCGGCAATATCGCGGCTACGGCCCCAAAAAAGGCGGCCGAGCCCGCCTTTACCGCATATGAGGCGCATCTTTACCTGCTTTTTGACAAAATCTATACGGAGAAATCCGTAATCAATACTGTCATGCACGCGTTCGGGTATTTCAAGGAAAAACTCGGCCCAAAAGAAAAGGCCTTCTTTCTCAGGCATCTTGACAAATACAGGCAGGGCAAAGAACCGCTTGGCACGGTTGTCAGCCTGTTAAGGTCCTATATAACCCGTTTTGATGAAAAATATCTTGAGACACAGGCGTTCTTTGAGCCATACCCTGAGGAACTGGCTGAATAAGAACAGGTATTACGGTGCAGCCGGTGTTTTTGCAAGCATGACAGGGCGTGGACAGAGAGGCCTGTTTTTGGTAAAATAAGGTATATGAACGCGGCAGGGCTTGAGAGGGAAGTGAAGGAGTTGTATGTGGACAGGAAAGAGGTAAAAAAATGTTCCCGGAAAAATCCGGCGAAAAACAATAACAGCGGGAGTTGCGTGTGTATCACGATATAATGCTGCAGCTTGGAGCCATACTAATTGCGGGAATAACGGCTCAGTGGGCAGCGTGGAGGCTTAAGCAGCCGTCGATAGTATTTCTGATAATCGCGGGGTTTCTACTGGGGCCCGTAACAGGCCTTGTCAACCCTGACGGCCTGTTTGGCGAAATACTGCTTCCGCTTGCAAGCATCTCTGTGGCGCTTATTCTGTACGAGGGGGGCTTAAGCCTTAACATCAGGGAGCTTAAAAATATAGGCAGGTCCCTGTTTTCGCTTGTAACAATAGGCGCGGCAATAACATGGGTTTTATCCGCTCTGCTTGCGTTTTACATACTCGGATTTTCATTTAAGACAGCCGTGCTTTTCGGCGCGATACTTGTTGTTACAGGCCCTACAGTTATAATACCGCTTTTAAAGCAGCTGAAGCCCTCAGGCAGAAGCGGGAAAATTCTCAAATGGGAAGGGATTGTGATAGACCCGGTCGGCGCTTCGCTGGCAGTCCTTGTCTTTGAGGCGATTCTTGCGTACGGAATAAAAGGGGTGGGGGATACAATAGCCCTTGTGGTGCTGAAGACAGCGCTTTCCGGCGCTGTTGCGGGCACAGCCGCGGCGTTTTTCCTTATTTTTGTAATTAAGAAGAACCTTGTGCCGGATTATCTTCAGAACCCGGTCTCTCTTATGGCTGTGGTAATGGCTTATATTGCCGCGAATACGTTTCAGAATGAGGCAGGGCTTCTTGCCGCGACAGTAATGGGCATAATCCTCGCGAGCCAGAGAATAATCGACATTAAGCCCATTGTTGAGTTTAAGGAAAACCTGCGGGTGCTCATTATTTCGGTTTTGTTCATTGTGCTGGCCGCAAGAATACCCGCGGAGGCGTTGGAATACGCCGGGCTGCCGGCATTGCTGTTTCTCATCCTCCTTATTTTCTTTGTCAGGCCTGTTTCCGTATTTATCTCGACCCTCTTCTCGAAGATGAGCGTAAAAGAAAAGACAATGATAGCGTTTATGGCGCCAAGGGGGATAGTGGCAGCTGCCGTGGCTTCTGTCTTTGAGATGAGGATGACAGAGGCAGGGCTTGACCCCGGAGGGCTGGTATACATGACATTTATTGTCATTATCGGCACAATAATATTTTACGGTTTTGCCGCTGTGCCTCTCGGCAGGAGGCTTGGCATAGCGAGAATAAACCCGCAGGGCGTGCTTATTGTGGGCGCGTGCGGATGGATACGGAGGATAGCAAAGGCGCTTGCAGAGGAAAAGATTAAAGTGGCGCTTGTTGACTCAAACAACGCGAACATAACAGCCGCGAAGGTTGAGGGGTTTGAGGCCTATTACGGCAGCGCTCTGGCGGAGAATATCGCCGATACCGTAAGCATAGAAGAATTCGGGAAGATGCTGGCCATGACGCCGAATGATGAGGTTAACATGATGGCAAGGGATAAATTCGGCAAGGCAATCGGCCTGAAAAACACATACAGGTTCTATTCAAGGGTTGAAGCGCAGAAACCCGAGAAAATTGAGAAAGCCGCGCTCCTGTCAAACCTTCTCTTTGGGACAAGGGCATATTATTACGCCCTGGAGGAGATTTTCAGCCGGGGAGGAGTTGTAAAGAAGACGCTTATTACAAAGGATTTTAACTATGAAAAGTATCTTGAATTATACGGGGACGCCGCAATACCGCTTTTTATTATCACAAAAGCAAGAGAGCTGTTTATCTATACGAAAACAGGTTTTAGGCAGCCGGCTGAGGGGGAACTGCTTATAAGCCTTGTACCATGTGCAGGCAGTGCCGGAAATGGAGAAAACACCAATAAATAAAGGCAAAAATAATGCTTGACCGTTTATGGTTTTAGGAGTATATTTAATTTGTTTGAGGCTGATTAAACGCGACTTTCTTTATTATATAAGGCCCCAGTGTTTTGACCGCCATTGATTGGAAAAAATCCGTGCGGCAAATCCCGGCTAAAAAAAGAAAATGAAGTCATTAAAATACAGCAGGAGGTGTTGTTGTATGAAAAGCATGAAGGAGATAAGATGGCACGGCAGGGGCGGCCAGGGCGCGAAGACAGCCGCCATGCTTATTGGCGAAGCCGCAATCAACGCGGGAAAGTTTGTCCAGGCATTCCCGGAATACGGGCCCGAGAGAATGGGAGCGCCCGTGGCCTGTTATGACAGGATAGCGGATGAGGAGATAACAATCCACTCGCCCGTGCTTCATCCGTCAGCTGTTGTGGTTCTTGACGAGACCCTTATGGACTCAATAGATGTCACAAAAGGGCTGCCTGAGAAGGACGGGGTGCTGATAGTCAACACGCCGTTTGCCAAGGAAGAGGTCACAAAGAAGATTACATGGAAGGGTAAGGTTGTTGTGATTGACGCTTCAAAGATAGCGCAGGAAACCATAGGCAAGCCCATACCTAACACACCTATGATGGGCGCGCTTGTGGGAGCGACAAAGATTATTGACATAGAACACCTTATCGAGGACACTAAAACAAAGCTGGAGAAGAAATTCAGGTCAAAGCCTGAGATTATTGATGGCAATCTCAAGGCGATAAGAGCGGCGTATGAGGAGGTAAGCAAACAATGAGCAAAAAACCCGAGATAAAGACGTGGAAGGATATTAATACAGGAGGCTGGATAGAGAGCGGCACATCCGAGCATTTCAAGACAGGCGACTGGCGTTCAAAGGTTCCCATATGGCAGGAAAAGAACTGCATACAATGCATGCAGTGTTTTGCCTTCTGCCCTGATGACGCGATTAAGGTTACTGCTGAGGGAAAGCGGACCGGATATGATTACGGATTCTGCAAGGGCTGCGGGATCTGCGCTGAAGAGTGTCCCATAACAGCAAAAACCATAAAAGAACTTCAGAAGAAGGGACCGAATGTGAAGATTGACGCGTGGGACGGGGCGAAAAACCCCGAATACGCTGAAAAAGCAGCTATTCTTATGGTTTCCATTAAAGAAGCCAAAGAAAAACACAATATTAAATAAGGCGGTGTGACCGTGGAAAAAACAATTCTTGCAAGGACAGGGAACGAGGCCATGGCAGAGGCCATGCGCCAGATAAATCCTGATGTGTGCGCGGCTTATCCGATAACGCCTGCGACGGAAATAATGCAGATTTTTTCGGGGTTTGTAAGCGACGGGCTGGTAAAGACAAAGCTGATTACTGTCGAGTCAGAGCACTCCGCGATGAGCGCGTGCCTTGGTTCAGCGGCAGCAGGAGCAAGGACAATGACAGCCACTTCCTCGCAGGGGCTGGCGCTTATGCACGAGATACTCTTTATTGTATCCGCGCTGAGGCTGCCGATAGTCCTGGCGGATGTTAACAGGGCGCTCTCGGGGCCCATTAATATCCACTGCGACCACTCGGACACGATGGCTGAGCGCGATACCGGCTGGATACAAATCTACGCGGAAAACTCGCAGGAGGCATATGACCTGCTGATACAGGCCGTAAGAATAGGAGAACACAGGGACGTGCTGCTTCCGGTATGCGTGTCAACCGACGGTTTTATCATAAGCCACGGAATGGAGAGGCTTGAGACATATCCCGACGCTGAAGTGCAGAAATTTGTCGGAGAATACAAGCCGGTTTATAACATTCTTGACGTGGACAATCCGATAACAGTAGGCTCGCTTGTACTGACCGATTATTATCTTGAGCACAAGCGCGCTCAGCACGAGGCTATGAAAAACTCGCTCAGGGTCATGTCAGAGGTTTTCAGCGAGTTCGGAAAAACATTCGGAAGGACATATGATTTTTGTGAAAAATACAGATGCGACGACGCGGAGTATATACTTGTGTGCCTGAGCTCAACAGCCGGCACGGCAAAAGCCGCAATTGAAGAACTTCGTAACCAGGGAATGAAAGCGGGGCTCCTGAAGATACGCGCTTTCAGGCCTTTTCCGGCGGAGCAGATAACAAATACGCTCAAAAACGCGAAGGCAATAGCCGTGCTTGACAGGTCAGAGTCGCTGAGCACCCGGTCAGGGCCGGTGGCCACGGAGATAAAAGCTGCGCTGTACGACGCCTGCGTCAACAAGCCCATGCAGACATACATCTACGGGCTTGGCGGCAGGGAAATATATATTGAGGACATAAAAAAGGTCTTCAATAATCTCAAAGACGCTAAATGCGGCGGCCAGGTAGAGTACCTGGGCGTTAAAGAATAAGGGGGCGAGAAAATGGCTGCACCTAAACAATCAGCAAAAGAACCGGTAAGGTTTATAGGCGGGCACAGGGCCTGCGCGGGATGCGGATATCCGGTATTTTTAAAACAGATATTCTCATCCACAAAGGATCCGATAGTGGTCGTATCTGCCACGGGATGCCTCGAGGTAACGTCAACGATTTATCCGTACTCAGCCTGGAAGACGCCGTTCCTGCACAATGCGTTTGAAAACTCCGCGGCGACGTGTTCGGGAATAGAGGGCGCGTACCAGTCTCTTAAAAAGCAGGGCAGATACGATAAGAATGTGAAGTTTCTGGCGCTTGGCGGAGACGGCGGAACCTACGATATCGGGCTGCAGTCGCTCTCCGGCGCGATGGAGAGGCGCCACGACATGCTTTATGTGTGCTACAATAACGAAGCCTACATGAATACGGGCGTGCAGCGTTCTTCAGCCACACAGTTAGGCGCGCATACGACCACGTCGCCTGCCGGCAAAGTGGTGCTGGGAAAGACAGAACGCTCAAAAAACCTGACGGAGATAATGGCCGCGCACGAGCTGCCTTATGTGGCGCAGACCACAATAGCCTACTGGGCCGACGCGACGTCAAAGTTTGAGAAGGCGTGGAACACGCCTGGCCCGAAATTTGTAAACGTTTACTCGCCCTGCGTGCCGGGATGGGGATATCACATGTCGCAGACAGTAAAGATGTCAAAGCTGGCTGTTGAGACAAACCTGTGGCCGTGCTATGAGGTGGTTGACGGTGTTTATAAAGTCACGCAAAAGCCGAAAGAGAGAAAGCCTATTGAGGAGCTTTTGAAAACCCAGGTGAGGTTCAAGCATCTGCTGAAACCCGAGAACAAGGGGATAGTGGAGCTTGCGCAGAAGTTCATTGACCAGCGGTTTGAGCATCTTTTAAGGATGGAAAAAGCGACAAACCCGGAGGCGAAATAGCCGGGAGTTTACTTAAAGCGTTACCCCTTTTTATACAAGGGCCCGGGAAGGAATCTTCTTCCCGGGCCTGTTTTTTTGTGTTTGCAAATTGAAATTGTTTTTTGGGGCATTGGTTGTTTTGTAATCGTATTAACTTTAAACTTTAAAATTTCAGTTTTCAGTTGCCTTTGTTGAGGTTGGCCGGGGCAGGCAGCGGAGAAATTTCGCCGATTTACATCGGCGGTGAGCCTGTTCGGGTGTTGGTTCGTGAATATGCGCGGTTAGGCTTGCGCAGGTTTTAGGGCGGTAACTTTCAGGCAGGGCATGGGTGTTTGGGATGGCGTTGAATAGCGCGCAACACAGACGCGCCCTGAGTTCTCGACGAAATTTTCCACTGCCAGCCCCGTCCTGCGGTAGTTGCACGTTACGGCAATACTTGTTTAGCAGCCGGCAAAAACCGGTTCGTTTCTTTTTGTCGTCCACTTGCAAATTACAAATTTAAACTGCCGTACTGGAGTGTTTTGTTGTGAAGGTATTTGTAGGCGCGGACTTCAGTCCGCGGTATTTGAACGTAATTTGAAAATGCGCGAACTGAAGTTCGCGGCTACGAAGGCAGGGACAGAGACAGGAAAAACTGTTTAAAGGCGAGTCACGCGTTGAGCTCTTAATAGGAATAAGAATATGAATCAGGAATAATTTGTTTTTATTTGTTTTTACTGCAAATATTTCTTGACAAATATTATGTTAGGGTATATATTTATTCGGAATTAAATGTTATTTAAAGAGGAGAGAGCGTTAAGGCCGATGCCCCCTAAAAGACGGGGGCTTAAAATTTATAAAAACCAAACCTCAGCAGGGGGTGGGACTTAGTTGAAAAGCCTGGGCAGACACATTCTGGTAGAGTTTTACGGGTGCAACAAGAAAAGAATTAATGAACTTAAATTTACAGAAGAGACCATGATAGGCGCGGCAGAATATGCCAAGGCAACGGTTGTTGACGGCATATTCCACAAGTTCAGCCCTCACGGAATAAGCGGTGTTGTGGTGATTGCCGAGTCTCACCTGGCGATACATACCTGGCCCGAGTTTGGTTATGCTGCGGTTGATTTGTTTACCTGCGGCGATTCAGTGGATCCGTGGGACGCGTTTTTTTACCTGAATGACAAGTTTGAGGCAAAGCATTATACAACAATGGAGCTGAAACGAGGCTTGATTGACATGCAGAATGTGAAAGTTAAGGCTGCCGAAGCCCTTGAAAACAAAGAAAAGGAAAAGGCTTTTACACAATAAATCAAACACGGAGAAGTGAAGTGGAAGCAAAAAGGAAAAAAGACCTGAAAGAGATGCTGGAAAAAATGAAAGATGAGAAGATGGCGGAGATAAGGCAGAATGCCTCGGATCTTGAAAATGTTGACAGCTACAGGAATGACGCGGGTGATTTTGCGGACACGGCAACAAATAGTTTTGACAAAGAGCTTCATTTTGAACTTACGGAAAAAAACAAGAGAATGCTCATGGAAATAGAGGACGCGCTCGCTAAGATTGAAAACGGCGGATACGGGAAGTGCGATAAGTGCACGTCTCCCATAAGCCTGGAGCGGCTGAAGGCACTGCCATTCGCGAAAAGATGCATTAAATGCGAAAGCGGCAAGAAATAAGGGATTGAATCTGCGGGAGGCCCGGTACAAAATCAGGGCAGGAAAGACAGAAATATGAGGATAACAAGCGGTTTTTACTCCGGAATAACAATCAAAACACCCAAAGGGCTTGAAGTCAGGCCCACTCTTTCAAAAATTCGGCAGGCGGTTTTTAATATGCTGAGGCCCCGTTTAAACGGGGCTGTTTTTTTTGATTTTTTTTCCGGCAGCGGGGCGTTCGGGATTGAGGCCGCGGGCA
>DSBP01000298.1 GCA_011049465.1 bacterium
ATCCTGTATTTGTCTGGGCATTCTTTTTTGGCCTGATACTGGCATCAATATATTTTGTGGGAAAAACAGTGTCAAAGTGGCGCCATTCAACCTTCGGGGTATTTGCGGCGGGCACGGCAGCCGCGGTTTTAATCTCCCTGATGTCGCCGGGTTCTGAAAACGCGAACCCTGTTTATGTCTTTGTCTGCGGGGTGATATCAATCTGCAGCATGATTCTGCCCGGCATATCAGGCTCGTTTGTCCTGATACTAATGGGAAACTATGAGCTTATTGCGATTAAAGCCGTAAGCGGGCTTGACATATCCATTCTCGCGCCTTTTGGGGCGGGATGCGCAGTGGGGCTGCTTGCTTTTGCCCACGTTATTTCATGGATAATGAAAAAATACAAGGACCTGACAATAGCGGCATTGACGGGGTTTATTACAGGCTCGCTGCTTCTTATATGGCCGTGGAAGACGGCTGTTTACAAACTTGACTCCCTTGGAGCGGTGCTGTCCAGAAAAGGGAAAGAGGTTGTCGCGGGTTACAACTGGCACCTGCCTGAGCTGAATGTCGATACGCTTATAGCCGTGCTTCTTATGGCAGCCGGACTTATAATAGTTGTGGCAATTGAAAAAACAGCGGTTGAAAGATAAGGCGGAAAAAATGTATTTTCAGGAACTGATATTTACTCTTCAAAAATTCTGGACAAAAAAGGGGTGCATTGTTGCCCAGCCATATGATATTGAAAAGGGCGCGGCAACTTTTAACCCCGCCACTTTTTTCAGGTCGCTGGGGCCAAAGCCCTGGAACGCGGCCTTTATTGAGCCGTGCAGAAGGCCCAAAGACGGGAGATACGGCGAAAACCCCAACCGGTTTCAGCATTATTACCAGTATCAGGTAATTATGAAGCCTTCGCCTCCCGATATCCAGGAAATGTACCTGGCCAGCCTTGAGGCTGTGGGGATAAAAATAAAAGAGCACGATGTCAAATTCAACGAGGACGACTGGGAGTCTCCGACGCTCGGCGCGTCAGGACTAGGGTGGCAGGTCTGGCTCGACGGCCTTGAGATAACCCAGTTTACATACTTTCAGCAGATGGCGGGAATTGAGCTTGACCCCATAACGGTCGAGATCACCTACGGGCTTGAGCGGATAGCCATGTATATTCAGGGGGTTGATTCGGCATTTGACATAAAATGGAACAGGGAGTTTACATACGGCGATGTATTTCTTGAAAATGAGAGGCAGTTCTCGGCATACAATTTTGAGCATGCTGACATTGATATGCTGTATAAAACCCTTGACGCTTTTTATAACGAGGGGAAAAGGCTGGCGGAAATCAAACTGCCCATACCCGCCTATGATTATGTCCTGAAGATATCACATCTTTTCAACCTGCTTGACGCGAGGCGCGCCATATCAACTTCTGACAGGCCCTCCTTTATAAAGAAAATACGGGACCTTGCCAAAGCCTGCGCTGACGCTTATGCGGAAAAGGCGGGCGCGTGAGATGAAAGAGTTCATACTGGAAATATTAACAGAGGAACTGCCCGCGGATTACCTCAAACCGGCTGCGGCGCAGCTGAAAGAGAAAACGGAAAAGGGGCTTAAAGAAAAGAGAATAGGCTTTGACAGCGCGGAGGTTCTTTATACTGTCCGCAGGCTGGTTCTGCGCGTAAAAGGAGTGCCTGCGCGGCAGGAAGACATCTCATTTGTCAAGAAAGGGCCGAGACATGATATAGCTTATGAAAACGGAAAACTTACGGCAATAGGAAAAAAATTCCTTGAGGCCAACGGGCTGGCTGAAGGGGAGATAAAAATAAGGGAAGAGGGCGGGAAAAAATTTCTTGAGGCGGAGATATCCGAAAAAGGCATTAAAACAGAGAAGGTGCTGAAAGATATTCTGCCGGGAATAACCGCTTCCATAAGTTTTCCCAAGTCAATGGCCTGGGAGGCGTCAAAGGCCCGGTTCGCGAGGCCCGTGCGCTCAATACTCTGCATGCTGGACGACGCTGTAATACCATTTGTCTTCGCGGGAGTCAAAGCGTCGCGGAAGCTTTACGGGCACAAGTATCACGGCTCAGGCAAACCCTTGCTGCTTAAAACCGCGGGCGCTTATTTCGCGGCTGTTAAAAAGGCAGGGGTTATAATAAGGCAGGAAGACAGGGAAGCGGCAGTAAAGGCGGCGCTTGAAGCGGCGCTTGAAAAGCAGGGGCTCAAACTGCTTGAGGACGCTGAACTGCTTGAAAAGGTGGCATCATCTGTCGAGGCTGTCTCTGTAAACACAGGGGAATTTGACGCCAAATACCTCGGCCTTCCGGGGGAGGTTACGGTGACGGCCATGCGCGAGCATCAGCGGTATTTCGCTGCCGTAAAAAAAGGCGGGGCCTTCACAAACACCTTTCTTAATGTGAGGGACGGCGGCGTTAAAAACAGCGCGGTTATAGCGAAACAGCACGCAAAGGTACTATTCGCGAGGCTGAATGACGCTGAATTCTTTTATAATGAAGACCTTAAGGTTCCGCTTGAAAACAATGTTGAAAAACTTAAGGATGCCGTATTTATTTCAGGGCTCGGATCCATGCATGACAAGACAATGCGGCTGAAAGCGCTGGCTGAAAAGGCAGCGGAGCTTTTCGGATACGATGACACGGCTGCGCTTGCAGAGGCGGCGTTTTTGAGCAAGGCTGACCTCGTAACCAATATGGCGGGAGAAAAGGAATTTGCCGAGCTTCGCGGGATAATAGGGGGTATTTATCTTGAAAAACAGGGGAAACCAGAAAAGATATACAGGGCTGTTGCCGGGCATTACCTGCCCAACGCGGCGGGAGACAAGCTTCCGGGCACGCGGGAGGCCCTTATACTGAGCGTTCTTGACAAACTGGATAACCTCACAGGGTTTTATATAGCAGGATTCAAGCCTACGGGCTCCAAGGACCCTTACGCGGTAAGGCGGCAGGCGCTCAACATCATCTACATAATAACGGAAAAAAAACTGGATATTAGATTAAGAAAACTCATAGATGCGGTAAACGGTGTTTATAATGAAAACATGGGAAAGAGCGCTGACGCCGGGGAGATTGAGGTGTTTTTCAGGCAGAGGCAGGAGAACTATTTTAAGGAGCGGGGCATTGATTATGATATTGTTGCCGCTGTTTCCGGAGGCGCGGGGCTCAATGTCCTTGAAAATTATGAAAAGGCGCTGGCGATTTCCGCGGCCAGAAAGAATCCGGGTTTTAATGAAACTGTTTTTGCGGCTGCCAGGATAAGCAACATACTTCCGCAGGATTATGAGGGAAAAGGGGTTGACCCGGGGCTATTTGACTGTGAGGATGAAAAAGCTCTTTACCGGGCTTTTGCTGACAGCAGGGGAGCCATGGAAGAAGAACTTAATGCGCGGAATTATGCGGAGTGCTACGGGGTGATTAACCGCCTGAAACCGCTTATAAGCGCCTATTTTGACAGGGTGCTTGTAAACAGCCCGGATGCGGCAAAAAAAACCAACAGGCTGAACATGCTGTCAGAGATGAAAGAGGTTATTTACAGGCTGTGTGATTTTTCGAAAGTTGTAATTGACAGGGATTAAAAATCAAGGAGGAAGACAAATGGGAAACGCTTTGGATGTAACAGACGCGAATTTTGAACAGGAAGTGACAAAATCCGGAATTCCTGTTCTTGTTGATTTCTGGGCGGAGTGGTGCAATCCGTGCAAAATGATAGCGCCTATGATAGACAGGATGGCGGCGCAGTACGGGGAAAAGCTGAAGGTGGTAAAGGTTAATGTGGATACAAGCCCCAATACCGCCTCGAACCTTGGAATACGGTCCATCCCCACGCTTATGTTTTTTAAAAACGGAGAGCTTGCCGAGCAGGTGATAGGCGTCGTGGCAGAGGCGCAGTTAAAAAAGATAATTGAAAAGGTGACAGCCTAAAAGCTGAAAGGACAGGCGAAAATATATGATTGCGGATGCCGCGGCAGGCACAATAAACGCCGTTGTTTCAAACGGGGACCATGAATTTGTCTCCATGATTTTGTTCCAGCTGCTTCTTGTTTTCTTCACGGCAAAAGCTGTGGGTTATGTTTTTGCCAGATTTAAACAGCCGGTTGTCGTGGGCGAACTTCTTACGGGCGTTATTATGGGGCCCTATGTCCTTAATATCCTGCAACTCAATGAACCGAACATGCACCTGACCTTTGAGGTTATAGCGGAAGCTGCGGTTATTGTCCTTCTTTTTCTTATAGGCCTTGAGACAAAAATTTCAGACATGACAAAGGTGGGGTGGCGGTCATTTTGGGTTGCCGCGGCCGGGGTTTTTTTCCCTTTTCTCTTCGGCTATTTGTACATGAAATACACGGGGAACAATGACCTGCGTTCCATGTTTATGGGAGCTGTTATGGTCGCGACAAGCGTGGGCATAACAGCGCGGATACTGAAAGAACTTGATTTTCTCTCGGCGGATGTGAGCAGGATAATTTTAGGCGCCGCGGTTATTGACGACATTTTAGGGCTTGTTGTGCTGTCTGTTTTAAGCGGAGCAGCCGAGAGCCATAAAATATCAGCCGGGGTAATAGCGGTTACTTTCGGCGTCATAATAGTTTTTGTGTTTTTGTTCACCCTCGGCGGGGTGCATGTCACCAAAAAATACGGGTATCAGATAGGAAAGCTAAAGCTAAGGAACGCGCCCATAATAGCCGCGTCGGTTGTCTGTTTCACGTACGCGATGGTTGCCAGCAAAATAGGGCTCGCCGCGATAGTAGGCGCTTTTATGGCGGGCGTTGTCATGTCAGAGAGGGAATCCGAGTTTAAGGTAAAAGAAAAGATAGAAGTTATAGACGACCTCATAGGCGTATTCTTTTTCACGATAATGGGGGCGAAGGTAAACATACACGCGTTTATGGACCCTGCTGTTCTTGGCGCGGGGCTGGCGTTAACGCTTCTTGCTTTCGGAGGGAAGTTTATCGGCTGCGCGCTGCCTGTAATGAAAATGGGCGTTAAAAAAGCTTCGTTTATCGGGATGGGCATGGTGCCGAGGGGAGAGGTGGGCATAATAATAGCCGCATATGCCCTGTCAAAAGGGGTGATTGACGACAAACTTTACGGGGTTGCGATTCTGATGGTGCTGATTACGACCTTTGTGCCGCCGTTTTTTCTGCAGCCTATGATAAAGGCGATGAAGAAAGACAAGCACTGAGCGCGTTTCTTCTTTGTCGTCCACTTGCAAATTGCAAATTCGAAATTGTAAATTGCCCTACTCGAGGTGGGCCAGGGCGGCCAGCGGAGAAATTTCGCCGATTTACATCGGCGGCGAGCCTGTTCAGATGGAGACTCGTGGATATACGCGATTAGGCTTGCGCGGGTGTTAGGGCGGATTGAACGCTGATGTGCTTTGATGTTTGGGATGGCGTTGAATAGCAGCCAACACAGACGCGCCCTGAGTTCTCGACGAAATTTTCCGCTGCCCGCCCCGTCCTGCGTCAGTGTGTGTTGGGGCAAGGGTTGTTTCGTGTTCTTAATAACTTGCAAATTCGAAATTGTAAATTGCCCTGCTTGAGGTGGGTCGGGGCAGGCAGCGGAGAAATTTCCCTGATTGCCATGTGCCTGATTTTGTTAATTTTACGATAGACTGATGCACGCGGCCCGGCTTACGCACTATTATGGGCGGGTCTGTTCTGCAGGCTTGTAGATTCGAGACGGGGAGAGGAGTTTCTTATGCCTGATATAGGCATTAAATCAGGAAAATTTTCCGCTACCCGCCCCGTCCTGCGATGGTATGTGTTAAGGCAATACTTGTTTAGCAGCCGGCAAAGAACAGGGATTAAACAGCGTGATGCGCTGTTTTTCGTAGGGGCGATTCACGAATCGCCCAAAGCGGGTTGTCTTTCGGTGTTTGTATTAACTTGCAAATTGCAAATTCCAAATTGTAAATTGCTTGTCCCTCACATAAACCGAAAACTATTGACGTAAATTTGTTTTATATGTATATTTATAAGATACTAAAAAATAAAGCCCGTATAAAAAGGAGAATATAACCATGAAAGGTTTCCTTAGTTTTAAAAAGAAGAAATTGTTCGCCTCCCAGGAGGCTGAGTCAACATGGCACGCGCTTGAGCCAAAAGAGATATTTGAGACGCTTGAATGCTCTGATAACGGCCTGAGCGGCGAAGATGTGAAAAAACGGCTTGAAAAATACGGCCCGAACACACTGCCCGTAAAGAAACCGCCCACGATTTTTGTCATATTTTTAAAGCAGTTTTTAAGCCCGCTGATATATGTGCTTATAGCGGCAGGTATAGCAGCGCTGGCTATTGGGGACAAAAAAGACGCGTTTTTCATATTTCTTGTTATTCTTATTAACGCGGTTATCGGAACATACCAGGAGTGGCGCGCGGAAAAAAGCGCGGCTGCACTGCAACGCATGATAAAGGTCAAGGCTTTTGTGCGCAGGGACGGGCAAAAGAAAGAGGTCGAATCCGAGGAACTTGTTCCGGGCGATATTATTTATATAGAGTCGGGGAATAAAATCCCGGCTGATTTAAGGCTCATAGAAACAAACTCGCTTGAAATAGACGAGTCGTTTTTAACGGGAGAGTCAATGGCAGCCCTGAAAAACACGGTCAAACTTCCTGAAAAAATAGGCGTAAGCGACAGGGTGAACTCCGCTTTTGCCGGCGCTTCTGTCACAAAGGGCAGGGGAAAGGGTGTGGTTGTATCCACCGGAACGGCCACAGAAGTGGGAAAAATATCCGAGACCGTAACGGGGGAGGAAGGTGCAAAAGCGCCTTTGATTATCAGGATGGAGCGGTTCAGCCAGCAGATAAGCGTGGCCGTTCTTTTATGCTGCGCGGCCGTGGCAGCGGTGCTTATAATGAAAGGAAACCCTGTGGATCAGGTCTTTTTTCTTGTGGTGGCGCTTGCGGTATCGTCAATACCCGAAGGGCTTCCTGTCGCGCTTACAGTGGCGCTTTCTGTGGCGACGCAGCGAATGTCAAAGAGAAATGTTATTGTCCGCAGGCTGACCGCGGTTGAGAGTTTGGGCAGCTGCACCTATATAGCAAGCGATAAGACAGGAACGCTTACAGTCAACCAGCAGACCATACGGGAGCTTCTTTTTCCGCATGGGGATTCTGTCATTGTAACGGGTGAAGGGTATAATGATAAAGGGGAGTTAAAGGACAAAGCGGATAAAAAGGCGGAACCGGCTGAGGGGAGCGCCCTTGAGTCGCTGATTATCAGCGGGGTGCTGTGCAATGAAGGCTCGTTAAAAACAGAGGGGGGCAAGTGGGTCAATTACGGGGACGCCATGGATGTGGCATTCTTATCGCTTGCGTATAAAGCGGGAGTGGACCCGGAAAAAATAAGGAATTCATATGAGGCCGCGGGAGAACTGCCTTATGAGTCGGAAAAAAAATATGCCGCTAATTTTTACAAAAAGAAGGGCGCGTTAAACACGGCAGTGAAAGGCGCTGTTGAGACTGTTGTCGGATTCTGCTCGCTTATGGATGACGGAAAAGGCGGGATAGTGCCGCTTGACAAGAAGAAAATTGAAACACAGTCCCTGGCCCTTGCTGAAAAGGGGTACAGGGTGCTCGGTGTAGCGGGCGGAGAGGTTAAGGGAAAGACTGACGAGAGCGGGTTAAACGGCCTTGTGTTTCAGGGGCTGGCAGGATTCATAGACCCGTTAAGGCCCGAGGCAATAGACGCTGTGGAAAAGTGCAAAAAGGCGGGGATAGAAGTGGCTATGGTAACGGGCGACCATCCTGTTACTGCTTTTGCCATAGCGCGCGACCTGGGGATATGCAAATCAATGGACGAGGTTGTGACGGGAAAACAGCTTGATGAAATAGGCGACCCGATGAGCGCGGAATTCACAAAGGCAGTATCGTCATCCCATGTGTTCGCCCGCGTCGCGCCTATGCAAAAGCTTCAGATAGTTGACGCGCTGATAAGGGCCGGACATTTTGTCGCGGTAACGGGCGACGGGGTAAATGACGCGCCTGCGCTCAAAAAAGCGAATATCGGCGTTGCCATGGGTTCAGGCACTGATGTGGCAAAAGATACGGGTTCGATGATTGTGACAGATGATAATTTCGCGTCTATTGTCGCGGGTGTTGAGGAAGGCAGGTTTGCTTTTGATAATGTGAGAAAAGTAATATATCTTCTGATATCAACAGGAGCCGCTGAGATTGTGTTATTTGTCCTGGCTCTCATATTTACACTCGGGTTCTTTGAGGGGAGGCTGGAACCGCCTCTTCTTGCCATACAGCTTTTATGGTTGAATCTTGTCACGAACGGCATACAGGGGGCTGCGCTTGCTTTTGAGGGCGGTGAAGCCGGCGCTATGAAAAAACCGCCGCGCAGGCCCAAAGAGGGGATATTCAACCCGCTGATGATTCAGCAGTGCCTCGTGTCAGGCGCTGTTATGGCCTGTACGGCTTTTGGCGTATGGTATTTCCTGCTGTCAACAGGCGTTGAGTCCTACTCGGCAAGAAACATCACGCTTCTTCTGATGGTCCTGCTCGAAAACGTGCACGTCTTTAACTGCAGGTCAGAGACGGTCTCGGCGTTTAAGATTAAAATGAGCAAAAATTATTTCCTGATAATAGGAGTAATAATCGCGCAGGGAATACATATAGTCAGCATGCAGATTCCGTTTATGCAGGCATTGTTAAGGCTTGAGCCTGTAAAGGTCAAAGAGTGGGTGATGGTTGCCGGGCTTGCGCTTGTGCTTCTTTTTACGATGGAGATATTCAAATTTGTAAAGAGGCGGATAGCGGCAGTTACCGTATAACTGAAAAGTTAAAAGTGAAAGCTGAAAATTAAATAAAAAACAGATAGAAATTTCAACAATAGTTTTTACCTTGAATTTAAAGGCTTTTTATTGTTTTGGGCCGGGGTGTGAGCCTCTGATATTTAATTTATTAACCTAGTGAAACTCAAAAAGTTGACAAAAAACCAACACGAGTGTATAATATCAGTATGA
>DSBP01000297.1 GCA_011049465.1 bacterium
CTTATCAGCTTTTTTCCTGTTCCCTTGTTTTTTTTAAACATCCCCACACCACCCCATTGTGTTTTATAAACCGCAACTTCGTTTCACTATGTCCTAAATCATATAAATTATAACGAATAAAGAGCTATTTGTCAAATTGTATTGGAATTAAAACGATTCATAAATTAAAATAATTCGTAATTCCTGTTCTTATTCCTATTAACAACTCGCGGACAACAATTCTTTATTCATATTCTTATTTACCCCCCCTGCCTAATTCTTATTAACTTCAAAATAAAACCTTTAACCCGAAACCTGAAACTGTCGCTTCCGCCTTATCTTTAAGTTTTCAGTCTCTCCCCTGCCCTTGTAGCCGCGAACTTCAGTTCGCGCGCCTTGCCGCTGCGGACTTCCTTCGATTTCACTCAGGATACAAAATCCGCGCCTACATTAACTGCATTAACACGAAACCTTAAACCTGAAACCACAGTATTTGCCTTCACTATAAATTATCAAATATAAAATATAAAATTTCCTATTCTCACACATTAAACCTGAAATAAACCACATCCCCGTCCTGCATCACGTAATCCCTTCCCTCGCCTTTCATTAATCCCGCTTCCTTTACCTTCAGCTCTGTCCCAAGCCTTTCAAAATCCCCGAACTTCATCACTTCCGCCCTTATAAAACCGCGCTTAATGTCGCTGTGTATCCGCTCAGCCGCGTCCTCTGCTTTTGTTCCCGCGGGTATGGGCCATGCCCTCACCTCTTTTTCTCCGGCCGTAAAAAAAGTTATCAGGTCCAGAAGGTCATAAGCGCCCTTAATAAACTCGTCAAACCCCCTGTAATCAAACCCCAGCTCCTGTATAAAAGCTGCGCGCTCAGCCTCAGCCAGCTCAAGCATCTCTGTCTCGATTTTAGCCGAGATAACGACATGTCTCCCTTTTCTCTCTTTTATGAAATCAATCAGCCCCGGAAAATGCCTCTCAAAATCCGATATTTTGTCCTCATCCGTGTTAAATACATAAAGAACCGGCTTCATCGATATAAACGAATGCTCCCTCACAAGCTTTTTTTCATCTTCGCTTAACCCGGCTGCCGCGGCGGGCCGGCCCGCCTCAATGCACGCTTTGACCTTTAACAGCGCGCCGTGCCTTTTCACCTGCTCCTTATCGCCTGATTTCGCCTGCTTTTCAATCTTCTCTGCCGCTTTTGAAGCGGCCTCAAGGTCAGCGAGCATAAGCTCTGTTTCTATGATTTCAATGTCGCCTATCGGGTCAACTTTTCCCTTTGACCTTGCCACATTCGGGTCCGTAAATGCCCTCACCACATGCGCTATTGCGTCAACCTGCCGTATATGCGAGAGGAACTTATTGCCCAGCCCTTCCCCCTTTGACGCGCCTGCCACAAGCCCGGCTATGTCAACAAACTTCATCGGAGCGGGCGTGTATTTTGTGCTTCCGTTGTTGTAAACAGAGAAGAGAAAATCAAGCCTGGAATCCGGCACAGCCACAACACCCACATTGGGCTCGATTGTGCAGAATTCGTAATTGGCCACTTCCGCGCCGCCTGCGCGGGTAAGCACGTTGAATGTTGTTGATTTGCCCACATTGGGCAGCCCTACTATGCCTACTTCCATTCTCTTTTAACCTCTGTTTTCGTTTTAAAAGAGACAAGGGCCGGTTTTAACTCCGGCCCTTGTCTCTTTATATAACACGCGGTTTGACCCGCTGTGCCTTATTTCTTTGCCTTTGCCGTCTTTGTTATTACCTCTTTCTCTATCGCCGCGACAGCCGGGTCAGACCTTTTGGAATACATCAGGCCCACTGTCACTATGCCGAGGCACACAAGCACAATAATTATGGAATTTATTGTCAGCCCCTCGTGCATTGCCGGAAGTATCGGCGCGATAAGCAGAGCGACAAGGTTCATTACCTTTATCAGAGGATTGAGAGCCGGCCCCGCAGTATCCTTAAACGGGTCTCCGACCGTGTCTCCGATAACAGCCGCCTTGTGCCTTTCCGTGCCTTTGAGGCCCATTGCCTCAACCGATTTCTTCGCGTTGTCCCACGCGCCGCCTGTGTTGGATAGATAAACAGCCATGAGCTGCCCAACCAGGATAACACCCGCGAGGTATCCGCCGAGGCCGTCAGCCTTCAGGAGGAATCCGACCGCGACCGGCATAAGAATGGCCAGAAGCGCCGGGCTCACAAGCTCCCTTAAAGCGGCGCTTGTGCAGATATCAACAACTTTTGCCGACTCGGGTTTTGCTTTGCCGGCCATAAGCCCTTTAATCTCCTTAAACTGCCTTCTCACCTCGTTTACAACAAGGAAAGCAGCCCTTCCGACAGCCCTGATAAGAATGGCTGAGAAGAGGAATGGTATCGCGCCGCCTATCAGGAGGCCGATAAACACCGTAGGCTTGGACAGGTTAATGAACTCCAGTCCCGTCACCTGGTTGAACGAGCTGAAGAGAGCCACAGCCGCTATAACAGCCGTCGCTATCGCGAACCCTTTGGTTATGGCTTTTGTCGAATTTCCGACAGCGTCAAGCTCGTCAAGAACCTTGCGGCCCTTGTCGGAAAGCTTTGCCATCTCGCCTATTCCCTGCGCGTTGTCCGAGACCGGCCCGAATGTGTCCTCGGCAACGATTATACCCGTTACCGTGAGCATTCCAAGGCCTACCAGCGCAATTCCGTAAAGAACCTGGTGAGTTACCGCGTATACGTCGCCTATCGGCCCTATGTTAAAAATTACAACCGACGTGGCCAAAGATATTGCTATCGCGCAGATTGACCAGACAGAACTCTCCATTCCTTCCGCCGTGCCGGAAAGGATTGTTGTTGCCGGCCCTGTCATTGTTGATTTTACAATCTCTTTTACGGGCTTGTCTTCTGTCGATGTGAAATACTCGGTAAGCTTTGAAATCGCGAAAGACAGGAAAATGCCTATTGTCGTAATCGCGAAAAGCTTCCACGCGATAATCGTGGCCGCGTTTTCAGGCGCGCCCGTGTAACGTTCCGGATTTAACTCCATGTACTTGGCTATCTCGGGAACAAGATAATAAACTGTGGCAACCGCGAAGCCTATTATCGAGAGGACCGACGCTACCATAAAGCCCCTCTGTATCGGCCTCATCGCGTGCTCCTCGTCGTTCCTTGCCCTTACCGCGTATGTGCCGGCTATTGATGTGATGACACCAATCGCGCGCACAAAAAGCGGGAAAATAACACCGAGGTTTCCGAAAACCGCGGCGCCCAGAATCATGGCCGCCACAAGGGTTACCTCGTAAGACTCAAATATATCGGCTGCCATACCCGCGCAGTCGCCGACGTTGTCGCCGACATTGTCGGCTATTGTGGCGGCGTTTCTCGGATCGTCCTCAGGTATGTTTTTCTCGACTTTTCCCACAAGGTCCGCTCCCACGTCAGCAGCCTTGGTATAGATTCCTCCGCCAACCCTCATAAACAGGGCGAGAAGGCATCCGCCGAACCCGAATCCGACAAGAACATCGGATATGGCGCTGGGTATGTCCTGGAATATAAGAAATATTGATGTCGCGCCCAAAAGCCCGAGGCCGATTGTGAACATGCCCGCTATCGAGCCTGTCCTGAACGCGATTGTCAGCGCCTCTGCCTTGCCTTTATTTACCGCAGCCGCTGCCACGCGCACATTTCCCTTAACCGCGAGTATCATTCCGACAAGCCCGGTTAAGGCCGACGCTAAAGCGCCGAGGAAAAATGCCAGCGACCTTCCTATCTTGACTTTGAGCACCTGGTCCTCTGTAAGGCCGAGGGACGGGTCAATCGCAGTTGTCGCGAAGAGCACAACCATGAGCCCGATGACAAGCCAGATAATTGTCTTAAACTGCCTTGCCAGGTATGCCTTTGCCCCCTTGAAAATCTCGTCATTTATGTCAATCATCTTCTGCGTTCCCTTTGATTTCGAGAGGATCTCGAACATCAGGTAAACGCCGTAAAGCAGAGCCACGATTGATGTGGCCCAGACTGCCCAGATAGCGGTTGTCTCAAAGCCCGTAAGCTCGGTGAGCCTTATGTGCTCGCCTGCCTTATGGACAATTTCCGCCGCTGCCTGTACTACGCCTGCTGATTCTGTCATTTACAGCTACCTCCTTCTATGGAATGTTTAATTTAACAACAAGATTTCACCGGACAAAACAACGGGAACATTCTTGCATAATAGGGGGATTTTGTAAAGCGGATTTTGAATAAAGACAATTCGTGATTCCTGATTCATATTCCTATTAACAACCCGCACACAACAATTCTTAATTCTTATTCATATTCTTATTTACCACCCTACCTGATTCCTATTAACTTCAACATGAAACTTGAAACCCGAAACTATCACTTCCTTACTAACTTTCAATTTTCAGTTTTAACTTTTCAGCTTCTTCCTGCCTTGCTCTCACTCTAAAATTTCAAATTTCAAATTTAAACTGGTTTTTTCCTACTCATACCTCAGCGCGTCTATGGGGTTGAGTTCCGATGCCTTTTTCGCGGGCAGTATTCCGAATACCATTCCCACTCCTATGGAAAAGACAACCGCTATAATTACGGATAACGGCGATATTACCACTGTCCACTTCGCGGCAAAGGCAAGTATTCCGGAGATGCCCGCGCCGAGAAGTATCCCCAGTATCCCTCCGATAAAAGTCATTAATACGGACTCAATTATAAACTGGCTCATGATATCGGCTCTTCTCGCGCCTATTGCCTTTCTTAAGCCTATCTCCCTTGTCCTCTCTGTAACAGATACAAGCATAATGTTCATTATGCCTATTCCTCCCACAAGCAGTGATATTGCCGCTATGAACCCCAGAAGCATTGAGAGCGCGTTTGCCGTGTCTGTCATTGTCTGCTGCAATTCCGCCATATTCATCACCCTGAAGCTTGTGTCTGTTGAGAGCCTGTGGCGCTTCATAATGACTTCCTTGACCGCTTCTTCGGCCCTTTCCATTACGCTCATATCCCGGACCTGAACATCTATAGAGTCAACAAACTCCTTGCCCATCACCCTGTACATTGCGGTTGTGAGCGGTATTATGACAACATCATCCTGGTCCCTCCACCCGCTTGAGCCCTTGGGCTGCAGCACGCCTATTACCCTGAAATATATCGTGTTTATCTTTATCTCCTGTCCGACAGGGTCAGAGTCTCCGAATAGTTCCTCGGCGACCGTCCTTCCGAGCACCGCCACCCTGTTTCTCGTCTTAACATCAGCCTCGGTAAAAAACCTGCCGAAAGCCGGCTCTGAATTCCTCATCTGAGGATAGTTTATGCCCGTGCCCTGTATTGTCGTGTTCCAGTTCTTCGCGCCGTAAATCACCTGGCTGCGCCTTGTCACATTTCCCGACGCGTGCCTCACCTCGGGTATCCGGCTGAGCGCCTCCACATCCTGCTCTGTAAACCGCGTAACAGATGTATCGAGAGCGACTCCTCCGGCCCTTCCGGGCCCCGGAAATAATGTCAGCAGGTTTGTCCCCAGCGAAGTAAGGTTTGCCTCAATGGTTTTTTTGGCGCCTTCGCCGAGCGCGAGCATGGCAATAACAGCGGCGACGCCTATGAGAATACCGAGCATGGAGAGGGCTGACCGCAGTTTGTTCCCCATAATTGAGTTTAAAGCCTGTTTAAGATAATCAGCGGCCTCCATTCTCCTTGCCTTCAGTCCGGCAGCGGCTGTATCCGGCTTTTCTTTTGCTTTGGCAGCTGCAGCCGCAGCCGGTTTTTTTCCCCTCTTCCTCTCGTCCGATACTATCCTGCCGTCGCGTATCCTTATTATCCTGTCCGCATATGACGCGACCTCATCATCATGCGTCACAATAATCACGGTCTTTCCTGCTTTGTTAAGCCCGCTCAAAAGCTTCATTATTTCCGCCTGGCTCTTTGAGTCAAGGTTTCCCGTAGGCTCGTCGGCAAGTATTAAACCGGGGCCGTTAACAAGCGCGCGCGCGACAGCCACACGCTGGCGCTCGCCGCCCGAGAGCTCGTTGGGCATGTTCTTCTTCTTTGAGGCGAGCCCGACGTCCGCGAGCAGTTTTGCTGCCCTTCCCCTGATTTCAGCCCTTCCGGCGTACATGAGCGGAATCTCCACATTTTCAAGCGTGCTCTCGCGCGGCAGAAGGTGAAACTGCTGGAATATGAATCCTATGTCACGGTTCCTTAAATGCGCGTACTCGTCATCATCAAGCTTTGACGTCTCTTTGCCCTCGAGCAGATATGAGCCCGAATCCGGCGAATCAAGAAACCCCATAAGATGCATGAGAGTGGATTTGCCCGAGCCCGAAGGCCCCATTATCGCGAGAAATTCGCCCCTTTTGACGCTCAAAGAGACCCGGTCAAGAGCCTTAAAAGCCACCTTTCCGGTTTTGTATGTTTTACTGAGGTTCTTAATCTCTATCAACGCCGTGTTCCTCCGGTTCTGCGCTGCGGCATAAACGGGCTCGAGCCGCTCTCTGCCCTGGACTGCCTGAAATAGCCCGTTGACCGGACCATTATCCTGTCTCCTTCAGAGAGCCCGGATAACACCTCTATGTAATCATCATCGCTTATCCCTGTCTCTATCTCTGTTTTAACAGGGTTCTTTCCGGCCTCACCGGCCTTCATGACAAAACTCTGCCTCTTTTCCCGCATCACCGCTGAAACAGGCACCACAAGAACGCCCTTTCTCTCTTTCTGTATCAGCCTTACATTCGCGCTCATACCGGAACGGAAAAAATCAGGGACTTGCTCCGGCAGGACATCCACCTCATAAACGGTCACATTGCTGACCACCCTGGACTCATGATATATGTGGTTCACTCCCCCCCTTACCGTCGTATCCTGATAAGCGTCAAGGGTGACTTCCGCGGCCTGCCCCTCTTTTATTTTTCCGATATCGGTCTCGTCAACCTGCGTTTTTACTATGAGCCTGTCCGAGAGGACTATAACGGCCTCTGACGCTGAGACCGACTGGCCTGGCTCGACTGCCCTCACTATTACCGTGCCGTTTAAAGGCGCGACAAGGGGTATTGGTTTATATATATTCTCCCATTCTTTCAGCTCTTTTTCGCCCTTTGCCCTCGCGGCGTCAAGAAGCGCGGCCCTCTCGTTTGAGCTCATGTACGCAAGAGCCTGGCCGCGCGTTACCTTCTGCCCTTCGCGCACAAGAATCTGCTCCATCCTGCCCGCAAGAGGCGGCTTTATCTCGAGCCTGTTCTGCGGCTGGACCCTGCCTGTAGCGCTTATTGATATCCTGATGTCGCCCGTGCCGACAACATAAGGGCGTTCCTCAACCTGTGTTTTCTTTCCTGCCTGGCATGCCCTTATGCCGAAAAACAGAGCCGCGGCTCCAATCACGATTATTAAAACCATCAGCTTCTTACTTCTTTTCGTCTTCAAGTGTTCCTCCCTTTGCCTGTATCCAGGCTGCTTCTGTTATAAGCAGGTTCGCGGCCGAGTTTAAACGCGACTTCCTTGCGTTAACAAGGCTGTCCTGTATTATTGTCCAGTTGTCAAACGACAGCAGGCCGTTTGAATACTGCGCGTCCGCTATATTGGCCCTCTCTATCGAAGCCTCAAGCAGTTTCTCCTGTATGTTAAGAGCGGTGTTTGCGTCGGTAAAATCATCCCACGCCCGTTTCAGCCCCGTCTTTGCGCTGCTCGCTCCGCTTATCAGGTCAGCCTCAGCCTGCCTCAGCGAAGCGTGCGCCGCCCTTGACCTCGCGAGAAGAAGCCCGCTGTCAAAGAGCGGGAGTGAAACATTCAATCCCACCGACCATCCCGTGTCTTCAGGCAGAAAAACATCTCCCCGCCTGCTTACGCTTCCGTTCAGGTTAACAGACGGAAAAAACGAGCTTATTGACGCGCCCGCGGAGAGTTCAGCGGCGCGCCTTTGAGCGGTTAAAATCATTATTGCAGGGTTATCATTAAAAAGCGCCTCAAAATCAGGCTCCGTTGACGGGTCAATAACAGGTTTAAACTCCCCGCCCGCGCTAATCTCCGCGTTGTATTCAACCCCCAGCGCGTTGGCAAGCGCCTCTTTTGCAAGTTCAAGGCCGCGCTTTGCGCGGAGATATTCAAACTCAGCCTGCATAAGGCTCGCCTCAGCGCTCATCAGCGAGCCCCTGTGCTCGCGGCCCGCGCTGTAACGCAGCTCAATGTCCCTCACCTGGCTCTTCCTTCTCTCCATTATCTCCGCTGACATCGAGACAAGTTCCTGCGCTTTTATAAGCTCCACATGGGCCTGCTTCAGCCTGAACCTGACAGAAGCGGAGGCCTGCGTGTAATTGAGCCGCGCTGACTTTAAATCCTCTCCTGCCCTTTCCATATCCTGCCATGTCTTAAAACTGTCGAATAATAACTGCCTTCCGCTTATGCCGTATGAGTATGATGTTGAATAGGAGTTTGAGGCCGGGAACTCCATGCCTCCTGCCTCGCGTATTGTGCCGGGCGCCGGCTCGCTGCCGGATTTGGAGGCCGAGGCTGAGGCTGACACGCTTGGAAGCGCCGATGTTATGGAAGCCCAGTTATTTGCCCTGGCCCTGTCAAGCGCAGCGCGCGCGGATATGAGGCCCGGGCTCTTTTCAAGGGCAATCGAGACACAGTCATCCCATGACAATTCTGCCGCGTAAAGCGGAAAAACGGCAAAAAAAATCCCTGCGTAAAAAAATTTCCTCAACATTCAGTTTTCTCCCTTTTTATCAGGAAACGGCTGCTGCCGCGTCGGTTTTGTTAATATTAGACGGGTGAATTGCGTTTTAAGTTCCTTTAAAAACCATTTACATTTAACTGCAATTTACATTGCAACAATTTCCATTTCCATTAACGACAAGAAACAAAGGTACAAAACCGGGATTAACCACGTTTCAACTTTCAGCTTTCAGTTTTAACTTTTCAGTTTCTCCCGGTTTTCACTTTAAAATTCCAAATTTAAAATTTACATTGTCCTCAGTACTCCCTCTCCCCTATCTCCTGCAGTTCC
>DSBP01000201.1 GCA_011049465.1 bacterium
ATATAGCTTATCAGATGCGCCCATGTCCAGAAATTCATCTTGTCGTTTCATCCGCGAAATATTTATTCATGAAATTATTATAAAACAAAAAAAACTCCGAGTAAAGAAAATTAGCTGCTCTTCATGCCTGCGGTTTTTTCCTTGCCGCCGTGATAAACAGAAAGGAAGACGGGTATTATGAAGAGCGTAACTATAGTTGAAAAAATAAGCCCCCACGCGAACACAAGCGCGATCGGCTGTAAAAAAGCGTCTTTGTTTCCGAGCACGCCGTAAGCAAGAGGCAGCAGCCCTGCTGCTGTCGTAATGGTAGTCAGAAAAATCGGCCTGAACCTTATTTTTGCGGCTTCAATAACCGCCTCGCTTTTTTTTCTTTCCCTGAATAATCAGCCTGTTTGTAAAATCATTTAACAGTATCGAGTTATTGACAACCACCCCGGACAGCGCAACAAAACCCATAAAAACACCGAATGATACGGGCTCCCCGTGAAAAAACAGCGTAAGCATAACTCCCATGAAGCCGAAGGGTATGGCTGCCATAATAATGACAGGCTGCCTGAAGGAATTAAAAAGCGATGCGGTGATTATATAAATGAGAAATAACGCAGCAAGAAACGCCATGCCAAGATCAACGAAACTTTCCATCATTTCCTTAAACTCTCCGCCGGCAACGAACTCAACACCGCTGAATTCAGCTCCCAATTCCTGTGCTATTCCGGCTATTGTGCCGTTTACTTTTGCTACTGAAGCCTTTGTCCTGTCTATTCCGCCTGTTATGGTCAGGCTTTTTTTCAGGTCCTTGTGGTTCAAAACCGTGTATGAATAACCCTCTTCCGTGTTCACAAAAGGCCTTATCGGGACGTTTCTTCCGGCAAAATTGGGTATTGTGCAGCTTAATATGTCGTTCATATTTTTTATTTGCGACGAGTCCGTCTTTACAATTACATCAATATCCTCGTCCCCGGCTTTAATGGATGTGGCTTTTGTCCCTGATATCGCACCCCTTAAAGCTGTCCCTATCATTCCTATGTCAACGCCTGATGCCGCGGCTTTTTTTCCGTCAATCCTCAGGCGTATCTCTTTTTTCCCGCGCTCAAGCCCGCCTGAGACCCGTTCAACCCCCTCTATTTCCCTTATCCTTCTTACAAGCTCATCAGAAGCTTTCTCTATAATATCATAGTTGTCACCTGTTACCGTAATACTTATATCTTCCCTGGCGCCGCCGCCTTCCCTGCGAAGGGCGTTTACCGATATTGCTTCTGTGCCTTCAGGCTCTCCCGCAGCATTCCTTATGACCGCCACTATTTCTTCAAGATTTTTAATCTTCCTCTGTCCCTCAAATTTTATATAAACGGAAATCTGCGCTATATTGGCGGCAATTTTCGGGGGCCTGACACGGGGCTCTGCCTGCCGGCCGAGGAGATTATTGTCTCCATGTCCTGCCCAAGCGCCTCTTTTACCCTGCCTTCAATTCCGGTTACAATCATTTCTGTCTGTCCGATGGAATAGGACGGGTCAGCCTTCAGCTCAATATCTATCCTGTCCGTCTCTGAGCTGAAAAAGCTCAGCCCTTTCATGCTTCCCAAAAAAACAGATATAAAGAACAAGACAGCCACAACCGCCAAAAAAACAGCTTTTTTTGATATTACTTTTTCAAGAAGCCCCGTGTATGAGGCTGATATTTTTTTAAACCATTCTTCCTGCCTTGCGGCTGTCTTTGATTTTTTTACGCTTATGTAAGAGGCAAGCTGTGACGGCAAAATAAAATATGAAACCAGCAGGGAAACTATCAGGGTGATAATAATAACTGTGGGAATGGGCCTTAAAAAAGAGCCCAGAACCCCGCTTACAAAAACAAGCGGCAAAAACGATGCCACGGTTGTCATAACCGAGGCGGCTGCCGGGACAAATACCTCGGAAGCGCCTTTAACCACGGCATTTGACTTCTCAAAGCCTTTTTCAAGGTACCTGTAAATATTTTCCGAGACCACTATCGAGTTGTCAACAAGCATTCCTATAACCATTACATAACCAAAGAGCGAAAGCATGTCATAAGACAGCCCCATGATTTTAACAATTATTAAAGAAGCTCCGAAAGCTACGGGTATTCCGGCGGCCGTGAAAAAAGCTATTGCAGGCCTGATAAAGAGCATAAGCAGCCCGAGAACAAGAAGCCCGCCGAAAACTCCGTTTGAGTTCACCACATTAAGCCTGTCTTTTATATATACAGAAGCGTCATTTGTAAACCTTATCTTTATCTCCCCGCTTCCGGCGGCTTCAAATTCCGAAGCCAGCCTTCTTGCTTCTTTGGAGATTCTCATGGAATCCTCTCCGCGCGACTTTAAAACAGTAAGGACTATTGCCGGTTCCATATCAGCGCGTATTATCTCTGTTTTTTCCTTGAACCCGTCCTTTACGAGCGCTGTATCCCTTACCCTGATATAATTTCCTGCCTCATTTGCCCTGACAATCACATTTGCAGTATCCCCGGCGTCTTTCAGCTCTGCAATTGCCCTTATTGTGTATTCTTCCCCGTCAAAAGTCTTATTTCCCGCGGGCACGGCGAGATTCGCGTTCCTTATGGAATTTATGAGGTTAAAAATGGTGAGTCCGTATTCCCTGAAATTTTTCTTATCCGCCTCTACCCATATTGCCCTGTCAAGATACCCCGCTTTTGTTACTGAAGAGACGCCTTTTATTTTGGAAAGACCTTCCGTATATTTTTTTGCCGCCTCCCTTAGTTGCCCGTAATCAGCACCGCCGGACAACTGGATGTTTATTACCGGAAACTCATCAGTGGTTACCTCAAATGCCTGCGGTTTTTCAGAGTTTTCAGGCAGCTCTGCCAGCCTGTCAATCGCAGCCTTAACATCATCAAGCACGCGCTGCGTATCTTTAACACTGGCTTCAAGCCTCAATACAACAACAGAAACCGAATCGCTGGAGGATGATGTTATTTCCCTGATTCCCCGCACATCCTTTATTGCCTCTTCCACCGGAGTTGTTACAAGCGACTCAACCTCCTGCGGCGCCGCGTTCGGATATACAGTGTTAATAACAATAATACCCAGCTTTATCTCAGGAAGCGATTCTTTCGGGGAAAGAAGAAACATTGAAATACCGGTCACGCACAAAAACAGGGCAGCCAGGACTCCGAATACCCTCTGCCTCGCGAAAAACGCTATCATTTTACCATGTTTCTGTTCTCACGCAGCCGCACGTCTTTATTTCTTTCCACGCTGCTAACAAAAATTAAACGGTCATGCTCTGATTGTTTTCCCGCTTTATGCTTAATCTTAACCAGCGCATTGTTCCATATAACAATAAAAACAGGAATAATAAAAAGCGTTACCAGGCTTGCAAACAGTATTCCCCAGGAGAATACAAGCGCCATGGGCTGCAAGAACGGGTCATTGCCGCCAAACCATCCATAGGCAATAGGCATCAAACCGACTGATGTTGTAATGGCCGTAAGAATTATGGGCCTGAACCTTGCCATAGCTCCGTCAATAACAGCTTTTTCAATATCTGCGGTTTTTTTAAGCCCCTTTTTCATTCTGTCAATAAAGGTTGTCATAAGTATCGAATTATTAACAACAACACCCGTTAAACCGACAAAACCCATAAACGCCATGAATGTTATCGGGCTTCCGTGCAAAAGCAGAGTCGCAACAACGCCTATAAACCCGAAAGGAATCGCGAGCATAATAATAACAGGCTGGGTTACGGAATTAAAGAGCGTGGCAAGTATGGCGAATATAATAAGAAGCGCCACAAAAAACGCGAACGCAAGGTCTCCGAAAGCATCCATCATGGCCTGAAACTCGCCGCCGCTCACAAACTCAACCGACGGATACTTCAGTTTTAAATCGTCAAGTTTTTTCATTATTTCCACATTCACCCGGGCCGCATTTCCCTTTACCTTGTCAACTGTTCCGGTCACAGTCACGCTCTTTTTGCCGTCCTTATGCCTTATTACCGAATAACCAAACCCCTCTTCCTCTTTAACTATGCTTCGCAGGGGTATCATCCGGCCCATCATGTTCGGGACTGTAAGACTTAAAATATCTTCAACACTTTTAATTTCCTCTTCCCTTATTCTCACCATTATATCAACGTTTTCACCCGCGGTTTTGATCGATTTTACCTTTAATCCCGCGATGGCAGCCCTTAGAATTGTGGCCACCTGCCCTATATTCACTCCCGCACGCATTGCTTTTGGTTCATCGACAACAAACCGAATCTCTTTTTTTCCTGTTTCAAGGTCGGTATTTACGTCAACAACCGGCTTAAGAAATTCATTTTTAAACATTTTCTTTGTCTCTATCTCCTTTATGATGCCGGCAAGTTCCCCGGATGCCATGCCGATTTCCTCAAAGGTATCCCCTGTTACGCTCATGCTTATATCCGCGCCATGGCTCGGCCCCGCTTTTAACACTTCTATCGAAAATTTGGAAAAGTCCTTTCTCTCCCCTGTCATTTCTTTTATCTGTGCCACGATCTTATTCGCGTCCCTTGTTTTTCTTTGACCCTCAAGTTTCAGCAAAACCCTGATATACGCGAGATTAGGCGCGAATTTTGGGGGCCCGTTTTCCTGCTGATACCCCACATATGAAATTACATTCTCAAGGTCATCCTCCGGCAGCGTAAGTATCCTGTCTTCCATTTCCTTTACTATTGCGGCGGTATCCTCAAGCCCCATTGTTGTGGGTGCGTCAAATTTTATTATTACCTCGTTTATCTGTGTATCGGCAAATTTTTTGTCCATAACAACAGCACCCGCAACCGCCAGAAAAAACATCAGAATCATAAAAGCACCAAACCTTTTTCTCCTGCTAACAACCCATACAAGGGCCTTTCCGTACCTTTCCCTTAAAACAGAAAACCATCTGTCGCTTTTTGCCTTTGCCTCCTTTTTTTGTTTTACAAAATCCGCGAGATGTGACGGCAGTATAAAAAAACACTCAATAACCGACATCGCCAGCGCTATTGATATTATTACCGGGACAACACCCATCATTTTTCCTATCATACCGCCTACCATCAGCAGCGGCAAAAACGCGGCCGCAGTCGTGGACACAGAAGCTATAACCGGGATAATCATCTCTGACGCGCCGTCAACAGCCGCGTTGAAGGGTTTTTTCCCCATTTCCATGTGCCTGTACATATTCTCTCCGACAACGATAGCGTCGTCAACAAGCATTCCTATTACCATAATAAAAGCAAAAAGTGACAGCATATTAAATGTAATACCTATGCTGCTTGTAACAAGAAAGGAGGCGCCAAGCGCGACGGGAAGCCCGATTGACACCATTAATGCGACAGACGGCCTCATAAAGATTAATAAAAGAAGTATTACCATAGAGGCTCCAAAAGCCCCGTTTGAGTAGAGAACATTCAGCCTGTCTTTTAAACGCTCCGAAAAATCATCGGTAAAAGTGACTTTTACATCTTTTGACACGGTTTTTTCGAGTTCTTTCGCCGCCTGTCTTATCTCTTTTGTCATTTTTACCGCGTCATATCCCTGCATTTTGTTATAAACCAACAGAATAGCCTCTTCGCCGCCCGCCCTGAACATAGCGTCTTCATCGGTGAACCCGTCGCTTACAGACGCCACATCGCCTATCCTTATGTTATAACCCGCGTCATTCGACCTTATAATTATTCTTGATATTTCAGAGGCTGTTAGCTGTTCGGATAAAAATCTTACAGCCAGTTCCTTCCCGTCAATCCTTATATTCCCCGCGGGCATTGATATGTTCCTGTCTTTTAACACATTTATCAGGCTGAAAATAGTAAGACCGTATTTTTCAAGCTCTTTTTTCCCGGTTTCTACCCATATTGCCTTGTTTGAATAACCCCACTTCTCAAGTTTTCCTATGCCGCGTATCTTGGACGTCCTGTTTTCTATGAGCCTTGCTGTCTCGCGCCTGTCAGCGTATTCTCCGCCCGATACGGTCATCATTATCAGTCCGAATTCCTCGGAAGATATGTCAAACACCTCCGGGTCGTGAGCCTCATCAGGAAGCGTGCTTATCTTATCAATAGCGGCCTTCATGTCGTTTGAAAGCTGCTTAATATCATGCCCTTCGTTTGCCTGCACCACTATCATGGAAAGCGCTTCACTGCTGGCTGAAGTTATCTCTTTTACGCCGCTTATGTTTTTCACGGCGTCCTCTATGGGGTCTGTCACCAGTTTTTCTATTTCATCAGAAGAAGCCTGCGGATAAATCGTGGTTACAACAACTATACCAAACTCAATATTAGGGAATATCTCCTTGGGCGATTTAAAAAATGTTATAAATCCCGCAAGTATTATTGATATGGCAAAAATATTCACAAATATTGCCTGTCTCGCGAAAAACCTTATAAGCCCCATTGTTGTTCTCCTTTATTCCGTTGTTGCTTTATCCCGTGCCTTGGCACGGGATAAAGCATACCGTGATCAATGCGCGAAGCGCAAACCTATCGGAACAAAAATACCCCGCACCTTGGTGCGGGGATTTTTATTGTTTCGCCAGTTCATTATAATAACTGTCGTATTTTCCGTTTATTTTGTTCCACGCGCTTACTGCCTTTATATAATCATAAAAAGCGGCGGTTTCCTTGATTCTTGACGTGTGATAATCCATCTGCGCCATTAAGAGTTCGCGTGTTGATATCCTGCCCTGTGAAAAATTAGAAGACTCAATTTTCAGCCTCTTCTGCTGCAGCCTGGCAGCCTCCTTCTTCATCTCATAATTGTCCTTGGCTGATACAACCGCCCTGTAAGAACTTCTTACCTGTATCCTTGTCATTGATTTTGCCGCCTCATACTGCTCAAGCGCTTTTTTTGCCCCCTCTCTCTTCTCCTTTACCTCGCCTGAAGAACCCCTGTTTGGAAAAGAATAGGAAAACATGGCGCCGACCATGAACTCCCTGTTGTTCCCCTCCCTTAACATCTGAAAACTCTCGCTTAACGCGCCTTCAGCGCCCTCTATACCGTAGCTTCCCACAAGATTCAGCGACGGAAGCGACGAATTCTCCGCTATTTCCCTTCCTGTCACAGCCATTTCATAACCCGTCTTTGCCATCATAACAGCGGGCTGCATCTCTACGAGCGTGTTTTCAAGCGCTGTTGTCATTTTCTCCGGTATTACGGCGGATTCGGGTTCTCCGGATGTTTCAATTTTAAATTTTTCCCATTCATCCGGCCTGTAACCCGCAGCATTAAGAAAATTTTCTGCCGCAAACCTGTAATTATTCTCAGCGGGCGCTATCTCAGCCTTTGAGTCAAGCACTGATGCTTTGGTCTGAAGCACATCCCTTTCCTCCCTCAGCCCTATTTTTTTCAGGCTCACCGTCTCATTATAAAACTTTTCCGCGTCATCATAAAAATCCTTTTGTATCTTAACCATAAGCCCCGCCATATAAACAAAATAGTATGCCTCCTTAAGCGACGCTACTGTATTTATAACCGCGCTTCGCATTCCCTCTTTTGACATGTTTACCATAAGCGCCCCTGCCTTAATCGCCTTTTGGTCGGGCCTTCCCCAGAAATCCTTGAGAATGGGCTGCATATAGCTGAGGCTCAATTTTGGCGTGTATGACGGGTTATGGGCCGTTGTAAAAAGCGCAGGATCAATTGATATGGGAAAAACTCCCGAATCAATAACAGGATAAAAAAGCGTTGTCTTTGATGTTGTGAAATCAACGCTTAAAAACCCTCCCGTAAACAGTTTGTTTGACAGCCCCGCGTTATAGGCGAGGACTTTCGCCTCTTCAGGCGATAAAATGGAGGTCACAACAGGCTTTGACTCGGCGTAATTGACTCCCGCCTTCATCATAAGGTCGAACATGGCATAGGTTTTTTCGACAACAGCCTCAGCAGAGCGCACATCAGAGGCCGCTCCTGTAACGGCCGGATTTTTTTCAAGCGCGTGTTTAAGCGCCTCCTCAAACCCAAGCGCCTGCTGTTCCTGCGCGTTTAATGAACAGGCAAATAAAATCAATAACAAAACAGAAAAAATCCTCAACTTTAACATATCTCTTCTCCGTGTTTTTCGGCCGCTTTTTCAACAACTGACCTCAGTTTTTTTAAAAGTTTAATAAGCATTTTCTTGTCCCTTTCCTCAAAACCCAACAGGACATAATCAAACCTCTTCTTTAAAGAAGGCATTATCTTTTTCACAAGAGCCTTTCCTGCGGGTGTTATCGATACCTTTGCCGCGCGCCTGTCTTTTTTTTCCCGTTTTTGGCTGATCAGCCCTCTTTGAGCAAGGCTCTTCAGTATTCTCGAAACTGTCGGCGCCTCCTGTATTGTTATCTCGCCGATTTGTTTCTGCGAAGCGGAGTCTATTCCCGACAGTATCATCAAAATCTGGTTTTGTTCGGGCGTAATACCGTAACCCGCGCAGCACCTCACGGCCTCGCGCCTTACAAGCATGCCTGTTTTATACAAATTATAGCCTATTTGTTCATTCGTCCCTTTATGCATCAAAACTCCGTTCATAAAACGTTCAATAGTATTTTATTCTTAGATAATTATACAGGCAAAAAAGGGAATGTCAAGAAATATTTGCTCAAGCAACTATTTTTTTTTGTTTAATTCCGCCGCAACGCCGTACTGGAGGTATTGCGTCCCTGAAAAAAAACCAAAAGAAATTACAGGGAACAATTTTGCTTTTAAAGACGTTGAAGCATTTATTCCCTTTATTTTTCTTATCCCGTACCCCGCCTCCTCAAACATCCTAATTATTGATTTTTTCGAAAAAAACCTGAGATGAGTTTTATCAAGTGTCCCGGATTCAGTATAACGCCAGTCACGGTTAAAAATATACTCTTTCATAACCGATATATGATGCACATTGGGTATGGATGCGGTTATGACGCCGGCTGCACTGAGTTTTTTACGCAGGTGTTTAAGGAAAGAATAAGGGTCAGCCATATGCTCAAGCACGTCATTTAATACAATACAGTCA
>DSBP01000250.1 GCA_011049465.1 bacterium
AATGGCCGACGTCACGCTTATAAACCTCAATATGCTTTACCTGCGCTACCGCGCCTTTGTCGAGCGCGAAGTTCATACCCCGCTCGGATGCCTTTACCTTATTTCAGCGCTTGAGCAGAACGGAATATCCGTTGATTTCAGGGATTACCAGCTCAATGAATACGCGGACCCGTTTCTTTCCGAAAATTTTCTTGATTTCATAAAAGGCTCGGCGGATATAATCGGTTTCTCCTGCATGGCAAATCTCCTGCCATTTACGCTGCTTATGATGAAGGCCGTCAGGGAAAAGTATCCTGAAAAGACGCTCGTACTCGGCGGAGTCGGGCCAAAGGCTGTCGAGCGGAAAATAATGGAGAGATTTGATTATGTCGATATTATAGGAAAGGGTGAGGGCGAGATTTATGTGCCGGAACTGATTAAGGCGCTTAAAGAAGGATGCCGGCTTTCGGGGGTTCCCGGCATCTTCTACAGGGAATCGGGCATGATTAAGGAAAACCCGAGGCCGGAAAGGATATCGTCGCTTGACGAACTGCCGCTTCCCGCGTTTGGCCGCATAGACCTGCGCAGATACAAGGGTTATAATGTCCTGACATCGAGGGGGTGCATATACAAGTGCACATTCTGCTCTGTCGCGCCGGTATGGGATCACACCGCGTATTTTCGCTCAAGCGCTTCAATAATAGACGAGATGGCAGTTCTTCACGGGAAGACAGGGCAGGAGATGTTTCTTTTTCAGGACGAGTTTTTTCTTTCCGGAAAGGAGCGCGCCAAAGAGTTCTGCCTTGCGCTGAAGAAAAGGCGGCTTGGGCTGAAGTGGAAGGCGTTCGGAAGGATAAACCTCGTGGATGAGGAGTTGATGGAGATGATGGCGGACGCGGGATGTATTGAGCTGCGTTTCGGCGTTGAGTCGGGTTCAAACAGGATTTTAAGGGAGGTCCGCAAGGAGTTTTCCGCTGCTGATGTCATAGATGTGGTGCCGAAGGCTGCGAAAATATTCCCAAGGACGGACGCCTTTTATGTCTGGGGTTTCCCGTTTGAGTCCATGGCTGACTTTCACGAGTCTGTTTTCCAGATGGTGAGTTTCCGCTCAATGGGCGTGAGGATACTTCCATCGCTTCTTTGCTACCTGCCGCAGACCCAAATATATGAGGAGTGGAAGGAACGGGCCGAGTTTGAGTTTTTTCCGGAACTCATTCCCGAGTATGTGCTTACCGGGCATGAACTGTGCAGGTATCCGAATGTGGAGATGGATCCCAAATATTCCGGCATATTCGGGTTCATAAGGGAAAATCCGGACATATTCACCGGCTTCTTTCTTACCGATATAAAGGGGAACGTGCTGCCAAAACTCGGGGTTATGAAGAAATTCGGGTTTTATCCGGATAACGCGGCAGAGGAAGGGACAGAATCCTGCGGCGCGCATTCCGCCAGGGTTCCCGGGGCATCGGCTGTAATAACAGGAACCGACACGCCGAACCGGTGTGATTAAGAGTGGATGAAACGGCCGGGCAGGCGGGTGATGGATATCATGGATTCGTGCAGGGACTGCGTCTTCATAACGCACACAGGGGAAGGTTACGCGAGGGCAAGGACAATGAACAAACTGCAGGACAATGACAGAAGCGGTGGGATTATGTGGTTCGCGACCGACAGGAAATCAAGGAAGGCGAAAGAGATAAAGGCCAACCCCCGTACAACCCTCTTTTTCACGCATGCAGGCACGCATGACCATGTCTGCGTGTTCGGCGTATCAGCAATAGCCGCGGAACCGGAGGTAAAAGAGCGGTTCTGGAAAGACGAGTGGAGCAGGTACTGGAAGGGAGGGCCGCAGGACCCTGATTATGTCCTGGTTAAATTTATTCCGGAAAAAGGCGAGTTTTTCTTTAATGAAGAGGCGCAAACAGGGGTGATTGATTTTAAGGCAGGCAGGGAAGCCGGTTAAAATTTTGAATCTGTAATCTGCAGGTGAGCCGCGGATCTGTTTTAACTATAAAATATCAAATACAAATCATCTACAAGTTTCATTCCTTAAAGTTGATGTTGAAAAAAAGCGATAAAACGCCTATAATATCAATTACAAATACTTGTGAACGGGAAGGTATATGAACAGCGATAACAGATTTTTCACAAACGAACCTGGCGCTGATTTACTGGGCAGGTTTAAAAGGGTTCTTGAAGATGCCCGTTTTTTTGACGTAATTGTGGGTTATTTTCGCGCGAGCGGATATCACCTTCTTCAGGATCCCATTGAAAAAATCGAGAAGACAAGAATCCTTGTCGGGTTAAACCTTGACAATGAACTTTACGAGGCGGTTGTCTGCGGTAATGAAGGGCAGCAGAGGATTGATTTTGAACCGTCCGCAAAGATTAAAAATGAATATGCCGAGAAAACAAAAAAGGAAATTGAAACATCGCCTGATTCAGTTGAGGTGGAAAAGGGAATAAAACGCCTTATTGCGATGCTGAAGGAAAAACGCGTGGAATTAAGGGCGCACCCTTCAAGGAATATACACGCAAAGGTCTATATAATACGTTATAAGCAGGATGACAGGGAGTTTGGAACGCTGATAACCGGTTCCAGTAATTTTTCCAAAGCAGGGCTTGTCGCGAATCACGAATTTAACGTTCAGTTAAAGGACAGGCCCGATATTGAATATGGGCTGGCAAAGTTTGAGGAATTGTGGAAGCAGTCGTGTGATGTAAGCGCTGACTTTATAAATACGGCCGAGCGGAATACGTGGCTAAATGAAGCCATAACACCATATGAGTTGTATTTAAAAGTTCTTTATGAGTATTTTGAGGAGGATATAAACCTTCAGTCCTTTGAGCCGGATCTTCCTGGCGGTTTTTTAAACCTTGAGTACCAGAAGCAGGCGGTTGCATCCGCTTATAAAATTCTTGAGGCGTATAACGGCGTGTTTTTGGCGGATGTTGTAGGATTGGGCAAAACATATATATCTGCCATGCTGGCGCAGCAGCTTGAAGGCAATAAGGTTGTAATTTGCCCCCCGGTTCTTATTCCCTACTGGAAACAGACATTTCACGATTTTGGCATAAAAAAATATGAGGTTCATTCCCTGGGAAAGATAAAGGAAATAAACAGGGAAAAGGCGGATTATATTTTTATTGACGAGGCGCACAGGTTCAGGAACGAGATAACCCAAAATTACGCGCTTCTACAGGAGTTGTGTTTCGGGAAAAAAGTGATACTTGTCACAGCCACGCCTTTTAACAACAAGTTTGAGGACATATTATCGCAGTTGAAACTTTTTCAGCCCTCAAAGAAAAGTACCCTTCCGGGAATTCCCGACCTTGAGGCGTTTTTTGCGGGCTTAAAGAAGCGGCGGGACGCGGTTCTTGACGGTATAAAGAAGGGTGGAAAAAAAGACGCGATAAGGGAGGCGATAAAAGCCATGGCTGTTGAGGTGAGGGAGAAGGTGTTGAAATATGTTATGGTGAGGCGGACAAGAAAGGAAATAATAGAATATTTTTCCGATGACATAAAAAAACAGGGGCTGTCCTTCCCTGAGGTAAAACAGCCGGAGAGGCTTATATACAGGTTTGACGCGGAAACATCACGGGTGTTCGGGAAGACGCTTGAACTGCTGAAGAGATTCAATTACTCAAGGTATGTGCCGTATATGTACCTTAAAGCCGGGGTTACGCAGTTTGATTTGCAGCAGCAGATAAATATCAGGGCATTTATGAAAGAGATGCTTGTAAAGCGGCTTGAAAGCAGTTTTTATGCATTTAAGATGACTCTGCGGCGGTTTATTGATTCTTATGAAAAGTTTCTGGGGATGTTCGGGAAGGGCACTGTTCTTATAGGAAAAAAAGCGGATGTTTACGAACTGCTTGAGGATGATGACGAAGAGGCGCTGTTGCGTGCTATTGAGGAAAAAGGAGTAAAAAGGTTCAAGGCATCGGATTTTAAGGAAGAATATAGTCCGCTGCTGGAAGCGGATCTGAAACTGCTTAAAGGTATTGAAAATCTCTGGCAGGGAATAGCCATTGACCCAAAAGTGGAGGAGTTCCTTGATGCGCTGGAAAGTAAAACATTAAAAGGCAAAAAGATGATTATATTTACGGAATCAAGGGAAACAGGGCTCTTCCTATACAAAAGAATGAGTACGATATACGGAAGCAGTGTTATGTTTTATTCAAGCATTGACGGCATGCATGACAATATAAAGCATGAGGTAAAAACAGCAAGGGAAATAATCAGGGCCAATTTTGACCCGAATAATGACAAAAAAGAGGAAAAAATAAAATACCTGATAACCACCGATGTGCTCTCTGAAGGGATAAACCTGCACAGCGCGAATATAGTTGTCAACTATGACCTGCCATGGAACCCGACAAAAATACTTCAGCGCGTCGGCCGCGTGAACAGGGTAGGCAGCGGCCACAATGAAATATACATATACAATTTTTTCCCTACGGACGAATCGGAAAAGGAAATCGGGCTTGAGCAGACAATAAAAGCAAAGATTCAGGCATTTCACGACACGCTCGGTGATGACGCTAAATACCTGACTGAAGAAGAGGAGGTCGGCTCGCATTCCCTGTTTGGCGATTATATATACAGAAAGCTTAATAATACGGATACGTATACAGGCGAGGCAGGAGAGGAAGAGTCAGAGCTTCCATACCTTGCCGCTATCAGGGATATACAGGTAAAAAATCCGGAATTGTTTGACAGGGTAAAGCGGCTCCCCAAAAAGGCGAGGAGCGCGAGAAAAAGCGCCCCTGCGGACAAACCCGCGCTTGTTACCTTTTTCAGAAAAGGGAAACTTAAAAAGTTCTTTATTGCGTCGGCCGGAAGCGCGAAAGAGCTCGTGTTTATGGAGGCGATTAAGCGGTTTAAATGTGAAAAAGCAGAAAAGCGAGGGGTAATAGGGGATGATTATTATACATTACTTGAGACGAACAAAGATGGTTTTGACACCGCAGTTTTTCAGGGTTATGAGGCAGAGGTAAATTACGCGCCAAGGTCAAACGAGCATCAGGTGATGAAGTATTTAAAGGCCGTTATCAATACGGCGGGCGCCTCATTCACCAACGCGGATGAGGAGTATATACAGGCGGTTTTATTCTCAATAGAGCGGGGCGTAATACCGCGGAAGACATTGCAGGAGTTAAAGCGCTTGTTGTATAAGGAAAAGGACCCGTTTAAAGCGCTGCATATCCTTAAAAAGCACATCAAAGAATACATGCTTGAGCAGGGAAGCACGTCATCCCGCTCAACAGCCGCAAGGGAAATTATTCTTTCAGGGTATTTTGGAAAGTAGGCCCGGGTAATAAAACATCACTGACTTTTTAGGCGGGACATGAACAAGGAACAGGCACAAAAGCTGATACAGGATACATTTGAACAGCCCTATGACGAAGGGCGGTTTTTATATTTTTGTAAAGAACTGTTAAATAATCTTGACACAGCAAAAAGATTTGATAAGCCGCTGGCAGGCGCATATATAAAAGAGGCGTTCAGGGGTTATATACAAAATTATAAGCGCATAGGCCAGTACATAACCCCGGCTCCGGAAGAAAAGGTTATTGATATTCTGGTTGTCCGCCTGGGAAAAGAATCGTCGCTTGAGCGCGCGCGGACAATGCAAAGAAACTTTATCGCGGATTATTTAAAGGCAAGAGGATTTAAACACGCCGCGCTTGTGGCTTTCTATACAGACAATCCCTCTGATTGGCGTTTTTCGCTTATAAGCATGAATTATCGGTTTGATACGGCAGAGAAAGGAAAGCTGACAGTAAAAGAGGAATTGACGCCCGCGCGGAGATATTCGTTTCTTGTTGGAGAGAATGAGCCCAATTACACAGCGAAAAAACAGCTCTTGCCCATACTTGAAAACAATGAGAATAATCCCGCGCTGAAAGGGCTTGAGGAAGCGTTCAGCGTTGAACGCGTCACCGAGGAATTCTTCAAAGATTATCAGAGAATCTTTTTTAAGATACGGAATTATGCCCATAAAAACGGTCTTGATATAAAATACGCGCATGAATTCAGCCAGCAGTTCCTGACACGCCTTATGTTTATCTATTTTGTGGATAAAAAGGGGTGGCTGCGTGATACTCCAAAATTCATGAGGTGGTATTATGAGGCTTATAAAAAAACAGGGGAAAAGGACAGATTTTATGACAAGTGGTTGAAGGTATTGTTTTTTGAGGCGTTTAATAAACGGTTCGGAAAAAACGGATATATGCCCGATGATGTGAATGTTTTCCTGAGAAACGCGCCATACCTTAACGGCGGGCTTTTTAAGCGAAATAGAATAGACGAATCATTTAAGGGAGTCATAAGTGACCGTATAATTGAAGACATGCTCGGGTTTTTAAACACATATAATTTCACTATAAAAGAAGATATGCCGCTTGATCTTGAGGTGGCTGTTGACCCGCAGATGATAGGGTATGTGTATGAATCGCTCGCCAATGTGGCTGAGGAAATATATGAGCGTCAGGATTTGGGCATTTTTTATACGCCGAAAGTGGAAGTTGATTTTATGTGCAGGCGCTCATTGGCCGAATATCTTGTGGGAAAAACCGGGCTTGAAAAGGGCTATATTTACAAATATATTTTTGAACCGGACAAAAAAGAGATGATAAAAAAGATGGATGAGGAAACCGCTGAAAGATTGAAAAACGCGCTTGATGAGGTGGCGGTTGTTGACCCTGCCTGCGGAAGCGGAGTTTTTCTGGTCGGCATGCTGAATATTATCGTGGAGCTTATCAGGCCTCTTTTACTGAAGCTTGGAAGGGATATGACTGATTACCAGTTAAAACGCAGTATAATAGCGCGCTCGCTTTACGGTGTGGATGTAATGCCGTGGGCGGTCCACTCCGCCGAGCTGCGGCTGTGGCTTGCCTTGATGATAGAGTCGGATTTGCAGCGGGGTGATTTGCAGTTAACGCCGCTTCTGCCGAATTTAAACTTAAAACTCAGGGTGGGTGATTCGCTTGTTGAAGAAATTGGCGGGGTGTGCCTGAATCTGCGAAATATGCAGATGTCGCCGGCTTTAAAGAAAAAACTGACCGGGCTAAAGCGGGAAAAAGAAAAATTTTATCACAATGACCCGACAGCGGAGTTTAAGACAGAAGAAGCGGTAATACAGGAGGAAATCAGGATTTTTGACAAACTTATAGCCGAGCAGATAGAAGGGCTTAACAACGAGCTAAAGAAAACCGGGACGGATAAAGGTGAGCAGGTAAAACTTTTTGAGACGGGAAGCGAGCAAGAGGAGTTGTTTAGCAAAGAAGAACTGAAAAAGAATATAGAGGAAAAAAAGCAAAGAATAAAGCAAAAAATAAAGTCGTATTCTGAGATAAAAACGGCATTAAAAGAGAACAAGCCGTTTATATGGGAGATTGATTTCGCCGAAATATTCGGGGAAAAGGGCGGTTTTGATATAGTGATAGGCAATCCGCCGTATGTGCGCCAGGAAAAGATTGCTCCGCCCAATAAACTGCTGAGAGAAGTGACAGCCGCTGATAAGAAAGAATATAAGGAAAAACTCCTCGTTTCTGTAAAAAATCACTATCCGCATTTGAAGGGGATAGACAAAAAGAGTGATTTATATGTTTACTTTTACTTTCACGGTCTTTCGCTGCTTAATAAAACAGGAATTTTTTGTTTCATAACATCAAATTCATGGCTGGATGTGGGATACGGCGCGGAATTACAGGAATTCCTGCTTAAAAATGTGCCGGTTCTGGCGATTTATGACAATCAGGCCAAGAGGAGTTTCGCGCATGCGGATGTAAATACGGTAATATCCCTGTTTGGGGCGCCTGAAAAAACACGGAAAGGCGCGGAAACGGCCGCTCTTGAGAATACCGCAAAGTTTGTGATGTTTAAAAAGCCGTTTGAGGAGGTAATAAACAGGGAAAATCTGCTTATGATTGATGATGCCGTAGAAGTGGCCAATACGGAATTTTTCAGAGTTTTCCCGAAAAAACAGTCGGATCTGCTTGCCGAGGGGTGGGAGTTTCCTGAAGATGGGGACGAGGAGGTAAAGAAGGGGTTCGGGTTTAATATTGGGAAATACACGGGGAATAAGTGGGGCGGGAAATACCTGCGCGCACCCGATATATATTTTAAGATACTTGAGAAGGGGAAAGGGAAATTAGTCCGGCTGGGTGATATTGCAGAAGTGAGAAGAGGGTTTACTACTGGGGTAAATGAGTTTTTCTATCTTGAGCCCACAGGCAGAAAAGCCAAGAAGGGCTGTTTGCATGTTAAAAATTCAGCGGGATGGGAAGGTGAGATTGAGGAGGAGTTTTTGAAGCCGGTAATCAAAAGCCCACGTGAATGCAAGTCAATAAAAATGGATTATAGTGGATTGAAACATAGGATATTTATTTGTGAAAGAGAAAAAAAAGAATTAAAAAAAACCAATGCCTGGCAATACATAAATTGGGGAGAAAAGCAGAAGTATAATAGTCGGCCAAGCAGTGCGAGCAGGGCATGCTGGTGGTCTATTAAAAACAGGGATTTTTGCACAGGTGTTTTTCCTTGTGGGATAGGTGATAGTTACAAGGTTTACTTAAATAACAAGGTTTTAGTCGACAAAAGGCTTTATGAGATATATACAAAAGAAAAAGATATCGTGTTTTTGTTAAATGCGACAATATCTCTTTTATTTCTTGAAATAGGAGCAAGAACAGGCCTTGGAGATGGTTTGATGGATTTGACCGTATATGAAGTGCAGGATGTTTTTATTTTGCCGCTTGAAAAACTTAAAATTGACAAGAAAATGCTTTCACGCCCAATCATGTCTGTTTTTGAAGAATGCGGTATTGATAAGGAAAAAGAGATCAGCGGACAGAAACCGAAACCAATGCCTGACCGCAAAGAACTTGATGATATTGTCTTTGATGCGCTTGGGCTGACGGGAGAGGAGCGGGATGAGGT
>DSBP01000047.1 GCA_011049465.1 bacterium
CTGAACCGGTTCTTCAGGATAGGGCCCGATTATTTCAACGAAGCGGCTTATAAGGAATTTGATTATGTCATGGATTCGGCGGCTCGCCACGGAACGCGCGTAATTATTCACTTCTCAGACAACTGGGAATATTACGGCGGAGCCAAGGTTTACGCGCAGTGGGCGGGCCATGAGAACAAAAATATGCTCTGGACAGACCCCAAGGCAAACGAATATTACAGGCAGACAATAAAAAAATTCATTACAAGGAAAAATACGGTAAACGGAAAGCTCTACAGGGATGACCCGGCAATATTCGCGTGGGACCTTATGAATGAGCCGAGAAACGAGAATGACCCTACAGGCGAAGTGCTTAACAAATGGATTGAGGAGACCGCTGACTACATTAAATCTCTTGACCCGAACCACATGGTGACGACAGGTTCTGAAGGGTATTACCTCGGTGAAGACGGAACGCACTATTCAGGCTCTGACTTTATCGGCGGACACAAGCCAAAATCCATAGATTTCTGCACCTATCACATATACCCCACATATGAGCACAACAGCTACGCCTTCAGCACTGTCAAATGGCTGCTTGACAGGTGGATAAGCGACGCTCATAATAAGGTCGGAAAACCGGTCGTAATGGAGGAGTACGGAATAGCCTCAAACAACCCGGCGTACCCCAAGGCGAAGTGGATTAACGACATGACCGGTTATTTCTTTGAGAAGGGCGGCAACGGAGTGAACTACTGGTTCTTCATTGACCCTTCTTACACATACGGCGATGGTTTTGAGGTTAATCCGACAGAGACGGAATACATGAACGTGTTTATCAAACACGCCAACAGGATAAACAAAAACGGATATTGATATCCGCGATAACGGAGGAATACTATGAGAATAAAAGCGATACTGGCGGCAGCAGCGGTTCTTATTGCAACAGGCTGCGGCAGCCTGAAGAATTATCCCGCGTCAGCGCTTGAAATGGCTGAGGGCGGCCCTGATTACGCCATTTACGGATTTGAAGACGGTACGCGCCATGACTTTCAGCTCTCAACAGCCGGAGACGGCAACTCGGCTTTCACCGGATTTGTGAATACGCAGGAGAGGGCATATAAAGGCTCCCGCTCGCTTAGGGTTCAATGCGATTTTAATGGAGTGGACACGGGAATGGGGGGGCTTATAAAGAAGGCCTATTCATCACCCTTTCAGGACTTAACCGGAAAGAAGATAACAGCCTATATCTGGATGCCCAAGGGCTCATTCACCGAAGAAAACCCCTACGGCGGCTCTTTTTATTTTAAGACAGGAGAGGCTTATCAATGGTACCAGAGCGAATGGCAGAACCTGAATGTGCCTGACGGCCCCGGCGCGGGCCTCTGGACAAAGATTGAGGCTTACAGCTCGGAATTTGCCCTGCCGCCGCCTCCTTACGGCACAGGCGACCCCATAACAGCTGACGCGCTTCAGGATGTGCGTGAATTCGGCGTGAAAGTAGGGCAGGGAGACGGCGCGAAAAATTTTCAGGGTTTTATTTATATTGACTCCATTGACATTAAATAGTTGCAGCAGCTGATATGAATGTAATAAGGGTTGTCTCTGACGGGTTCGGCGAGAATACTTATGTTGTCACAACCCCCGAAGGTATTATAATCATTGACCCGGGCACATCGCTTAAAACCATACGCAAAGAGGCGGTAATAAAAGAAGAGGACATAAAGTATGTGCTTTTAACCCACGGCCACTATGACCACATAACATGCATTGACGAATATGAACCCGGGAAGATTTACGCTCACACAGCCGAAAAAAAACTGCTTGAAAACCCCTCGATCAACCTCTCCGCGATGGCAGGAGAGGGCATATCCGCGCGGGGAATTAATTATTATGAGGGAGATGTTCATGAGACGGACCCGGCTGTATTTTATCACGTCCCCGGACACACAGCCGGATGCGTAGTTATAAAGATTGGCAGCATGCTTTTTACGGGCGATACTCTTTTTTTCGATACTGTGGGAAGGACAGACCTGCCTACAGGCAGCACAAACAGGCTGAAAGAGAGCCTTAAGGTATTTGAAGGCTTTGACCGGTCAATAACCTGTTATCCGGGCCACGGGGAAGAGTTCACGCTTGAAGAGGCGTATAAAACAAATTATTTTCTGAAAAAACCTTAAAAGAACGGGCGCAGCGCGCTTTACCACGCACGCCGCGCCCAAATCTCAAACGAAGAAACTATCCTATGGCCTCTCCGCCTGTCTCTCCTGTCCTTATCCGGACGCACTCCTCGAGGCCGAGGACAAAAATCTTGCCGTCGCCGACCTCGCCTGTCTTCGCGCCTTTCTTTATGGCCTCAATGCAGGGTTTGAGGAATTTTTCATTGACCGCTATCTCAAGCCTTATCTTCCTGAGCATATTGCCCGTCTCCCTGTTGCCGCGATAGACCTCTGTCACGCCTTTTTGCCTGCCGTGCCCCAGGACCTCGCTCGCGGTCATCAGGTTTATGCCCTTTTTGTAGAGTTCTTCCTTTACGTCATCGAGCTTGTAAGGCTGTATTACCGCTATCACCAGTTTCATTTTTTATCCTCCTCATTCCATCCTCCTTTTCGTTTTTTAGTAGATTTTTAGGTACTCAATCATTCCGCTTACAAGGCCTATTAAGTATCTCATTTCATCCACCTCCATTCATTTGAGTGTTATATAGCAATTGACGTGCCATAATTTGACCGCGTAAAAAGCCTTATTAATAAAGGTGTTTTGTGAAGATAAAATCAGGCACGGATAAATTTTAACCATCAAGTAAATAAACGGTTAATATTTAACCACGAAACCGGCTGTTTTTGTAGCCGCTCTTGTAGCCGCGGACTTCAGTCCGCGCGTTTTTAAATTCCGTTAACAAATACCGCAAACTAAAGTTTGCGGCTACATTAAAACTGCGTTAAAACCAAACAACCGCCGTTCATCCGTTTTTACATCCGTTTGTAGCCGCGGACTCCAGTCCGCGCGTTTTTAAATTCCGTTTTCAAATACCGCAAACTAAAGTTTGCGGCTACATTAAAACTGCGTTAAAACCAAACAACCGCCGTTCATCCGTTTTTACATCCGTTTGTAGCCGCGGACTTCAGTCCGCGCGTTTTTGAATTCCGCTTCAAATACCGCAAACTAAAGTTTGCGGCTACATTAAAACCACATTAAGTCAGCACATTAAGGCAATCACATTATGTCATCTTGACAAAACCCCAATGTAAAAGCATAATTACATATCATGAATACTGTAAAGGCGGCCATATTTATCATTCTTGCGCCCGCGCTGGTGCACGGGGCCATCGCTCCGGAGCGGGCAAGGGAATACACAGGGAAAAACGTCATCGTTTGCGGCAAAGTTGTTTCCGCGAATTACGAGGAGTCTTCAGAGGGCTCGCCCGCGTTTCTTGATTTTACGGCGCCGCACCCGAACCAGCCGTTTTCCGCCGTGGTCTGGGGCGCGTTCAGGGATAAATTCAGCGGAAAACCCGAGGAGATATATCCGGGTAAAGAAATCTGTGTGAGCGGGAAAGTTGAGGTGCACGACAAAAAGCCTTATATAAACGTCACGTCGCCCGGCCAGATATCATTTATCCGCGAGCCCCAAAAGCCCACAAAAGAGCAGGAGGAGCTTGGAGCCGCGCGGGAGTATCACAACGCGCTCTTTAACCCCAAAGAACTCATACTGCTCAAGCAGTCGCTTGCCGAGCTTGAGTACCACATAAGCGACATCACATATCACTGGGATATGGACACGCACCTTGCGGTAAAGGCTTTTCAGAAAAAAAACAGGCTGAAACAAAGCGGGAGGATTGACAAGCGGACCCTGCAGAAAATGCAGGATGAGCTCTCAACCAAAAAGGACCTTGCTTATGACAAACGAAGGGGATACTTTTACCTGCTTCAGCCGTTAATGAGGAGGTATTAGGATGGGGAAGCCGTTTTCTTTAAAGCGGCAAAAATCCTGCGTATTATTCAACGGCAGGACGCGAGTGTTTTTCCTCTCCGCAAAAGACTCGCTTTACGCGCTCGGGATAAGCGGGGATAAGCGGCTTTATCACGCTTATTACGGGAAAAACCTCTCTGCCGGCGCGCGCGCAGCCTTAAAAGAGCCCGGAAAAAAGGAGCTTGCCTACCATAGCCCTTCTAACAGGGGAATAAGCCTCCTGCCTGAGATTGAAATTTATGACGGCCATAATGTCTTCGAGAATACATTGAAAATAAAAGTATCAGGCAGCGGCTATGCTTCGGATTTTGTGTATCGCAGCCATAAAATAAGCGGCAACAGGCTGGATATAGCGCTTAAGGACAGAAAATATCCTGTCTATGTCATTCTTCATTACGAAGTTTACCCGGACAACAACATCATCAGGCGTTCTATTACCGTTAATAACAGGGGGAGCGCAACCCTGCATCTTGAGAATTATTATTCAGGGTGCCTGGCGCTTCCCGCGGGAGATTATAAAGCCGGATGCTTTCACGGTTCCTGGGCAAATGAGATGAATATGATTTTTGAGCCTTTGACAGCCGGGAAGAAAGTCCTGGAGAGCCGCACAGGGAACCCGGGCCACCTTCATAATCCGTCCTTCTTCATAACCCGGGCAAAAAACATGAGCGAGGAGAACGGTGAATACTATTACGGACAGCTCTTCTGCGGAGGAAACTGGAAGCTTGTGTTTGAGAAGCGGTTTTACGGCGCGGTATGCGTCACCGGAGGCATAAATGATTTTAACGGCCCTGTCACGCTTAAGCCCGGCGGTTCTTTTACAACGCCGGATTTCATAACGGGGTTTTCCTCCGGGGGGCTCGGCCAAATGTCGAGGGACGTGCATGATTTTCACAGGCAGCATACGCTTCCGCAGGCGAATATTCACAATTACAGGCGTATTCTCGTGAACAGCTGGGAGGCCTTTTATTTTTCCGTTGACGAAAAAAAATTTGAGCGCCTCGCTGACGCGGCAGTAAAAACAGGAGCTGAGCTTGTTGTCATTGACGACGGCTGGTTCGGCGGCAGGTACAGCGACAGGACATCCCTCGGGGACTGGGAGGAGAACAGGAAAAAATTTCCGTCAGGAATAAGGGCGCTGGCGCGGAAGGTGCGGGAAAAGGGGCTCATGTTCGGAATCTGGATCGAGCCTGAGATGGTCAATCCCGAGTCAGCCCTTTATAAAAAACATCCCGGTTGGTGCCATCATTACGCAGGCAGGAAAAAAACAGAAATGAGGAACCAGCTCGTCTTAAACATCTCAAAATCCTCCGTAAGAAAATATCTTAAAAGAGTTATCGGGCGGATTATAAAAAAATACGATCCTGATTACATAAAATGGGACATGAACAGGTATATGTCCGAGGTTTCCGGCGGTGAAAAAGCATGGCGCGGCCATACAGAAGCGGTTTATGAGCTGATGTCATATCTGCGGGCGTTAAAACCGTCAATAATACTCGAGGGATGCGCGGGCGGCGGCGGCAGATTCGCGCCCGCTTTTATGAAATACACGGACCAGATGTGGACAAGCGACAACAATGACCCATTCAGCAGGCTTTACATACAGCACAGCGCCTCGCTCTTTTATCCCGCGCAGGCAATGTGCTGCCACGCGGCTGACAGCCCATACGGCATAACAGGCAGGGCGTCAAGGACGCAGTTCAGGATACACGCGGCCATGGCAGGCAATTTCGGGACAGAGGCTGACATTACCCGGTGGAATGCGGCTGATTTAAAACTGCTCGCTGAAAACATTGAAATTTACAAAGGGATACGGGATATAATTTTTACCGGTGATTTATACAGGCTTGAGCCGCCGCATGACGGCGCGAGAGTTTCTTTTATGTATGTCTCAAAGAATAAAAAGAGGGCTGTGGTTTATGCTTTTATGCAGGCAAAACCCGGGCCCAAACCCGGCCCGCTGAAGCTGAAAGGGCTGAAAGCCGGAGCTGTTTATGAAATTGATTTTGGAGAAATGAAGAAGAGCGCACGCGGCGACGAGCTGATGAAGAGGGGGCTTGACGCGGGGGTAAGGAAAACGCAGGATTCGGCTGTCATAACGCTGAGCGAAAAGGCATAAATTCTTGACACGGCAAAAGGAGCGGGTATAATAAATACCGAAGCAGTTATACGAAGCTAAACCGGGCCGCAGGAGGTTGGGAATGGAAAAAATTCTTTGTATTCTGTCAACTCTGATATTGCTGTTTTTATCACTGTTATCATGCGCTAAAAAGGATGCGCCCGCAGCGCCTGGGATGACGAACCATCCTGGTCTCCTGACTGCGCAAAGATAGCGTTTCAAAGCCACCGCGACGGGAATTGGCAAATCTACGTAATGGACGCGGACGGGTCGAACCAGGTAAACCTGTCAAACAACAGCGAGTATGATACTTCGCCAATCTGGTCGCCTGACGGGTCAAGAATAGCGTTTCAAAGCTACCGCAACGGGAATTCTGAAATATGTGTAATGAACGCGAACGGGTCAAACCAGGTAAACCTGACAAACAACAGCGCGAATGAATTTTATTCAGCCTGGTCGCCCGACAGCACAAAGATAGCCTTTGCAAGCAACCGAGACGGCAATTATGAAATATATATAATGGACGCGGACGGGTCGAACCAGACAAGGCTGACAAACAACACCGCAGGGGATGAGTATCCGTCCTGGAGATAAAATCCATTGTTAAAGGGGTAAGGGTCATCCACGAACAACACCCCGGCAAAAACCTGTTTACAACTCTTCGAACGGGGGATATAATGATTTATATGGAAGGAAACACGTTTTATTCCGTTGCTGCGAATTCCACGGGCCTTCCGGCCGCCGTAGCCTGCGGCTGCTTTGGCGGAGGCGGCTAGCCCGGGGGCAAAGCGCGAACCGATTGGAACAGAAATACCCCGCGCTTTATCGCGGTAACGACAGCGCCGCACAGCCCGGGGACTTACAACAGGGAGTTTGAGGCTAGCATGGAGTACGATAAAATACATAATATTACGGTAAAGAGGCAGGAGGTTCGGGATGCGGTTAGCGGCGTAATGATGCCACTTCCTCAATACAGCCAGAACAACGCGTATGAATACGGGACGCAGCCGCATGCGGTGAAGCGGATAACAAAGCAGGATGACCCGGGGTATGTTTTCAGGGAAAACACGCATGACAGCGACGGTAACCTGACGATGATAAGGCATCATAACAACGCTTGGGCGCGGACTTTGGAGTGGGATGAGGAGAACAGGCTGACAACGGTGAGGAACCACGCGCCCGTGCCCGGGAGCGGCGGTATATATGAGCAGTACCGGTATGACCACAAGGGCGAGAGGCGGATTAAGTTTATGACAGGCCATGAGCTTGTTGTGTATCCGGTTACGATGTATATAAATCAGTTCGCGGCGTGTTCGGTGAACAGCGCTAATGAACGGGAGAGGTTGATGAAGCACATCTTCGCGGGAAATCAGAGGGTGGCGAGCAAGGTTATTGTTGACCCTGACGAGGCAACGCCTGTTGAATTTACCTTCTTCTACCACACAGACCACCTTGGCTCCACAACATACATGACAGACGCGGACGCTGCTGTGGTTGAGTATGTGGAGTACATGCCCTGGGGAGAGAGCTGGATGGAGGATGGAAGCAAACTGCCAAAGGACGGGTACAGGACTGTAAGCACTCCGTTCAGGTTTACGTCAAAAGAGCGGGATAGAACAGGCTTCTACTACTTCGGAGCCCGCTACTACGACCCCATAACAGCCGTATGGCTGAGCCCGGACCCGATACTGGCGGCTTACATTGACGGCAGGGTTAATGATGGGATTTATAACAGTCATAATCTTGCATTATATGCTTACAGTTACCAGAATCCTGTAAAATACATCGACGTGGATGGGAATTTTGTCGCGGGTACGGCAACTTTTAGTGTGCTTAAAGGAGACATGAGTACATTTAGAATACTCTCAAATTATAATCAGCAAATGCTTAAAACATCAGAAACAATCGGAAGCACAGGCTTGAGTTTTGTAGGGTTAGGAACTACAGGGAGTGGAATAAAAATGGGTGTTAATATAATTAGTCGTGGCGTTTCAATGAAAAGTCCGGGAACTATAATAGCAGGACTTTCTATATTCTCTGGAAACGTAGCAAGTTTCGGAAAACAAGCGCACGATTTGTTGGGCGGTACAAGCAGCCTAGAAATGGATGTTGCTTTTTCCGGTATTGATACGATTACAGGAGGCATTAGTCTACTTGCGCCGGGAGATATTTCAGGGAAGCTGTTAGGAGCCGGCAGTATTACCAAAAGCATGTATGATATGCAAAGTATCAAATTCCCTTCAGGTGGTACGGCCGGGGCAGGGCCTCAGCCACAGAGTTTCTCGGAAATTATACAGCAAAACCTTTTTCCCGAATACTACGAAGCCGCCCAGAAAGAAATGCCCCCATACAATCCAAATCAGATATTATGGATGGGAAAATGAGCTGTTTGGATAAATTTTGGTTTTTAAATATAAAGTTGACAATCATTCTTGTGGTTGTTGCGAATATTTATATAGTATTTCATATATTAGTGATAGGTGACTATTTGGACAAAACCTTGGTTGGGGAATTGCGTGTCTTGTTTTGGCCGGTTTTTGCAGTAAGCGCCGGAATTGTACCGATAATATTACTATTTATTATAGGTGTGCTGGGAAAACTGATTTACAGCAAAAAAACCATCAAATGCAAATGCGGCAATATAAGCAGGGCTGATAAATGGTATTGCGGGAAATGCGGGGAAAGATTGCTTGATGATGAAGTAATAAAACTTGACAAAAAAAAAGTTTAGTAATTTGCGATGCGTGCGTGTGGATGGTGGACGAGAAGGTAAAGACATAACGTTTGTGCCGTTTTAGGAC
>DSBP01000154.1 GCA_011049465.1 bacterium
CTATTACGGCAGAAAAAATCCAATAAACGAGGTAAAAACATGGGAAACACGATTCATTCAATTATCAAGAAGTATGACGGAGACAACACCCGCTTAATGGACATTCTTATTGACACTCAGACAGAGCTCGGCCACCTTTCAGACTGGACAATTGACCAGATATCAAAATCACTCGACATACCCCGCGTCGAGGTTGAACAGACAGTATCATTTTATCACTTCTTCTCAAAAGAACCGCGCGGCAAATACTCTGTTTACCTTAACAAGAGTGTTGTCGCCGTGTTCAAGGGCTTTGACGCGGTAAAGCGCGCTTTTGAGGAGGCGGCGGGCATCAAGTTCGGCTCTGTGACTCCTGACGGACTTATAGGCCTCTTTGAGACGGCCTGCATCGGAATGAACGACCAGGAAGTTGCCGCGCTGATAAATGAGGAGCCATTCACAAACCTGACACCGCAGAGGGCAAAGGAAATAGTGGAGGGAATGAAAGCCGGAAAGACGGTCAAGGAGCTTCGCGGCGATAAATTCGGCGACGGCCAAAACGCGCATCCGCTGATGCAGGTAATGGTAAACAACAGCATAATACAGAAGGGCAAGGTTATATTCTCCGAGTACAAGCCGGGCGAGGCCATCAAGACAATAGTAAAGATGAGCTCTGACGAGGTCATAAAAGTTGTAAAGGACTCAAATGTGCGCGGCCGCGGCGGCGCGGGTTTTCCGACAGGCATGAAATGGGACCTCGCGAGAAAGACATCAAGCGATAAAAAGTACATCTTCTGCAACGCTGACGAGGGCGAGCCGGGAACCTTTAAGGACAGGGTTATCATGACAGAACTTCCCAAGCTTGTCTTTGAGGGCATGGCCATAGCCGGCTACGCGGTCGGCGCGAAAGAGGGCATTCTTTACCTGCGCAATGAATACAGGTACATGCGCGCGTATCTTGAGGCTGTTCTTGAGGAGATGAGAAACGAGGGGCTGCTCGGCGCGTTTATCGCGGGCAAGCACGGATTTGATTTTGACATAAGGATACAGTTCGGAGCGGGCGCTTATGTGTGCGGCGAGGAATCAGCGCTCATAGAGTCGGCCGAGGGCAAGCGGGGCGAGCCGCGCGACAGGCCGCCGTTCCCGGTCGAGAAGGGCTATCTGCAGAAACCGACTGTGGTAAACAATGTGGAGACGCTCTGCTCAATAGCCAAGATAGTGATACACGGCGCTGAGTGGTACAAATCAATGGGAACAAAAGACTCAAAAGGCACAAAGGTGCTTTCCATATCAGGCGACTGCGCGAAACCCGGGATTTACGAGGTTGAGTGGGGATTCAGCGTCGAGGACCTGCTGAAACAGGCGGGCGCAAAAAACACACTGGCTGTCCAGGTCGGAGGCCCGTCAGGCTCGTGCATCGGGGAAAATGAATTCAACAGGGTGCTGGCTTACGAGGACCTTGCCACAGGAGGCTCGCTCATAATTATCGGCAAGGAACGCGACCTGATAAAGGATGTTGTCCTTAACTTTGCCGATTTCTTCATGGAAGAGTCGTGCGGCTCGTGCGTGCCGTGCAGGGCCCTGACTTTAATGGCTAAGATGAAAATTGAGCAGATTGTTGAAGGAAAGGCCGTAAAGGCGGATTTGGAGGCCTTTAACACATGGGCCGGGATAATGAAGAAAAACCGGTGCGGCCTGGGGCACACGGCGCTTAACCCCGTAGTCACCACAATCAAAAATTTCAGGCCGCTTTATGACGGAAAAACCGGGAAGAATGATGAAAAATTCCTTTTGTCGTTCAGCGAGGAAGAATCCATAAAAGAATTTGACATTGCCGTCGGCAATGCCAAACAATAAGGAGAGCGAAGATGGCGACATTTGTCAAGTTCACAATAGACGGAAAAGAGTGCATGGCCGCGGAAGGGACACAGCTTGTTGAGGCGGCAAAACAGAATGATATTTATATCCCGACGCTGTGCAACTACGAGGGAATACCCCCAAAGGGTTCATGCAGGATATGCACGGTAAACATCAACGGCAGGCCAGCCACAGCCTGCACCACAAAGGTCAGCGAGGGAATGGAGATACAAAACAACACCGAGGAACTTTCAGGATTCAGGAAAGCGGTTGTTGAGATGCTCTTTGCCGAGGGCAACCACTTTTGCCCGTCGTGCGAGAAGAGCGGCAGCTGCGAACTGCAGGCGCTGGCCTACAAATACACTGTGCTGGTTCCGGCCTTTCCTTATATGAACCCTGCCAGGGATATTGAGGCGTGGCACCCCAAACTTATGAAGGACCACAACCGCTGCATACAGTGCAAGCGCTGCATAAGGGGAATAACAAACGCGGAGGGCAAATCAGTATTTGCTTTCGGCAAGAGGGGGCACAATGTAATGATAAACATTGACCCCGAGACATCAAAGAACATAAACGACGAACTGGCGCAGAAGGCTATGGATATATGCCCCGTAGGCGCCATTATACGCAAGGAAATAGGGTTCAAAGTGTCGATAGGAAAGAGAAAATACGACAAACAGCCGATAGGCAGCGACATAGAAAAATAGACGGAAAAACACCAAGGAGAGAATAAATGGGAAATAAACCGGCAAAAAAGATAGTAGCAACAGCCTCGCTGGCAGGATGTTTTGGATGCCACATGTCATTTCTTGACATAGATGAGCGCATACTCGACCTGATAGAGCTTGTCGAGTTCAACAAATCGCCGATAGACGACATTAAAAAATTTACAAAACACTGCCACATCGGGCTCATCGAGGGCGGATGCTGCAATGACGAGAATGTCCACAACCTCAAGGATTTCAGAAAGAACTGCGATATTCTGGTCTCTGTTGGAGAGTGCGCGATAATGGGCGGACTGCCCGCGATGAGGAATAACGTCCCGCTTAAGGAGTGCCTTGAGGAGGCGTATCTCGACGGCCCGACCGTCACTGACGCGAACCCGGGAAAGATAATACCGAACGACCCGGAGCTCCCGAAAATCCTCAACAGGGTTTATCCCTGCCACGAGATAGTAAAAATCGACTACTTCCTGCCGGGATGCCCGCCGAGGGCCGACCTTATATGGAACGCGCTTTACGCTCTTGTGACAGGCAGTGATTTGAAACTGCCGTATGAAGTAATTAAATTTGACTGAACCCGGAAATGAAATAATACGCCAAACCCAAGGAGAAGACAATGGCACAAAAAATTACAATTGAACCGGTAACAAGGGTTGAGGGCCACGGCAAAGTGACCATTCAGCTTGATGACAGCGGAAACGTGAGCCAAAGCAGGCTTCACATAGTTGAATTCAGGGGATTTGAGAGGTTTGTGCAGGGAAGGCCCTACTGGGAAGCGCCTGTGCTTGTCCAGCGCCTCTGCGGAATCTGCCCCGTGAGCCACCATCTTGCCGCCGCCAAGGCAGTTGATGTGATTTACGGCGCGGGAACAGGGGACGGCCTTACGCCTGTCGGCGAAAAGATGAGAAGGCTGATGCATTACGGCCAGATGTTCCAGTCCCACTCGCTGCACTTCTTCCACCTCGCCGCTCCTGACCTGCTCTTTGGTTATGACTCGGACCCGGTAAAGAGAAATGTCATAGGCATAGCAATGACAAACAAGGACCTGGCTGTCCAGGCTGTAATGATGAGAAAGTACGGACAGGAAGTCATAGCAGTAACCGCGGGAAAGAAGATACACGGCACAGGCGCAATACCCGGCGGCATCAACAAGAACCTCTCAATAGAGGAGAGGGACACACTGCTGAAAGCGCCGAACCCGTTTAACGCGGATATGATGGTTACGTGGGCGCAGGCAGCGGTTGATTTCTTCAAGAATTACTATAAGAAAAACAGGGATTTTATTGATAATTTCTCGAAATTTGACTCGAACCATCTTTCTCTTGTCAGGAAAGACGGCGGCCTCGACCTTTATCACGGCGTAATCCGCGCTGTTGACGCCTCGGGCAAAAAGATACTCAATGACGTTGACACTCAGGATTATCTGGAGTATATACGCGAAGAGGTGCGCTCCTGGAGCTACATGAAGTTCCCGTACATCAAGGAGCTCGGCCCTGAAAAGGGATGGTACAGGGTTGGCCCGCTCGCGAGGCTTAACACCTGCGCTTTTATACCCACGCCGCTGGCGCAGAAGGAATTTGAGGAATACAAGAAGGTGACAAACGGCAAGCCCAACAACATGTGCATGCACATGCACTACGCGAGGCTCATTGAGACGCTGCACTCGGCTGAGATGATACGCGACCTTCTCAATGACCCGGATTTGCAGAAGGACAACCTTGTTGTTAAAGGCACAAAGCAAAAGGAAGGCGTGGGCCTGCTCGAGGCTCCCAGAGGGACCCTTTTCCACCACTACAAAATTAACGACAACGACCAGATTGTCATGTGCAACCTGATAGTCTCGACCACCAACAACAACCAGCCCATGAATAACTCGGTGGAGTATATTGCGAAAGCGATGATGACAGGGAAAAAAGAGATTACCGAAGGGATGATGAACGCTGTGGAAGTCGGGATAAGGGCCTATGACCCGTGCCTTTCATGCGCCACGCACGCTTACGGCAGCATGCCGCTTGAAGTGACGCTGAAAGGGCCCAAAGGCGAAGTAATTGACCGTAAATACAAATAAAATACTGATATTCGGATACGGAAACCCGGGCCGTCAGGACGACGGCCTGGGTATTTTTTTTGTTGAGGAACTTGAGAAATGGGCAAAGTTGAATAACTTAACCAATATAACATTTGACTCTGATTACCAGATAAACGCCGAGACAGCCTACGATATGTCGCTTCACGACAGGGTTGTTTTTGTTGACGCGTCAAAGCATGGCAAGGAACCCTTTGAAATAAGCGATATCGGCGCGGCTGATACAATATCCTTTTCCACACACGCGATGAGCCCGGGCTCAGTTGTCTCGCTTTGCGCGGAGCTTTACAACAAAAACCCGGCAGCACAGCTTCTTGCCATAAGGGGATATGAGTGGGAAGTGAATGAAAACATGACCGGGCAGGCGGGGAAAAACCTGATGGAAGCACTCTCGTTTTTTCAAAAAGACCTTTCCGGCGGATGATTTTTTTTTGGGGGCCGCAAAAACATCCGTCAAATAACCGATTTATCGTTAAACTCCATATGTTTTACACGTTTTAATGTCTTTTCCACATAATAAAACCTTTTTTGGAAATATCCCTGTTTACGCTTGTATAACATGGAAATAGCCTTATAATGTTTATATTACGGTTTGAGGGAGCTCGGAATTAAGGAGATGCTTTATGAAGAATAAAGGATTGGTTCTGTTGTTTTTATTTGTCTTTGCGGCTCAGGCTGTTTTCGCCGCGGCTGTATCAGAGATGATAGTTGTGGACCAGATAGGATACCGCGTAAATTCCGATAAATGGTTTATGATAAAAAATCCGATAACCGGTTATGACTCGGCAATAACATACGTGCCGGGCGCGAACGCTCAGCTCCGCCGCGCATCCGACGATGTCTCTGTAATGACAATACCGCTTACAGCCTGGAACGGCGGCGCTACAGACACGAATTTTTCCGGAGACCGGGTGTGGCAGGGAAATTTTTCCTCTTATACAACGCCCGGAACCTATCACATCTATGACCCCGCCAACGACAGGCAGTCATATAATTTTGAGATTGGCGACAATGTCTACAGCGGCGCGCTTGAGGCAACAGTTAAGTCCTATTATTTTAACAGGTCAAATATTGAGAAGACTTCGCTTCACGCGGGTGTCTGGACGCACGGCCTTGACCATTCCCAGCAGCTCACAGCGCGGCTCTATGACGCGTCGCTTGGAGGCATACAAGCCGGAACAGAGCGGGATATTACAATGGGCTGGTGGGACGCGGGGGATTACCGCAAATACACATCCTGGATGGGAGCTGTAATTTGGGACCTTGCTTACGCATACGAATGGTACCCTGACAGGTTTTCCGACTCAACAAACATACCCGAGTCAGGAAACGGCGTGCCTGACATACTTGACGAGATTAAATGGCAGCTTGACTGGAACCTTAAGATGCAGGAGATAAACCCGGCCTCACCGCGTTTTGGCGCGCTTTACTCAGGATGTTTTGTGGTTAGCGGCATAAACGGCACGGGCAACGACATAGGAGACCCGGTAACCGATGACAGGCCCTATTTTTACGCCAACTACTCAACCGCAGCGACAGCCGCAGGTGCTGCTACGTACGCGATAGGAGCGAGGCTCTTTGCGCCTTATGAATCGGCTTATCCAGGGTATTCGGCGCAGTTGAGGACAGCTGCCGAGCGCGCGTGGGCGTTTCTGCAGGCAAACCCCAATAACATCCAATACAACCACACAAACTTTGACAACGCGAACGCCAACCAGAATGACAACGCTGACAAACGCCTCAGGTTTATGGCCGCCGCGGAACTCTTCAGGCTGACAGGCGAGGCGCAGTACAGGAATTACTGCGACGCCAATTACAACAACGCGAACACCACGGACGGCACGCATCAGCCGATTAACAGCAATTACTTTGAGACGGGCGCGTCCGCCAATATGCAGCGCGGCCTTGTATCATACGCGATGGCGCCCGGAGCCACCGCTTCTGTCGTGACAGCGATAAGGACGGCTGTAAGAAACGGGATAGAATGGAACGTCACCGCACGCCTTGATGACTGTCCTTACAAATCGCATATGTGGGCGGGCCATTACTGCTGGGGCTCTAACGGGATGAAGGCGAACTGGGGAAATCTGTGCCTGTTCGGCGTTAACCTTAATGTAAACCCCGCAATGAGCGCCACTTACCTCGCCACAGCAGAAGAATACCTTCACTATTATCACGGCAGAAACGCCACTGCTTTCTGCTATCTTACGCAGTCGCAGCTCTTTGGCGCAAAGAAGACTATAACCGAGATATTCCACTCATGGTTTTTTGACGGTACCACATACGACACAAATCCCGCTCCCGGCTTTCTTGCGGGCGGCCCAAATCAATACTTTGCTCCTGACGCATCATACGGCGGAACAATAGAGCCGCCGCAGAACCAGCCGCCCATGAAATCATACAGGGACTGGAACACCTCCTGGCCGGAAAATTCCTGGGAAGTGACAGAGAATTCAACAGGATACCAGAGCAGGCACGTCCTGCTTAACGCGGCTTTCGCGGGCCCAGCAGCTCCGATAGCAACGCCCACAAATACGCCGTTTGCCGGCTCGCCGACTTTCACGCCCACAAGGACAAGCACTTCGACAAATACTCCATTTCATTCGCCCACGCATACTCCGACACTGACGCCGATACCTCCTTATACGGTATTTTATGACGGAGACACGGCAGGCTCAAGGCTCAGTGACGGCACGGTTACAGCGCAGGCGCCCGGAACTCTCACAGAGGCGGCTCAGGGCAATCCCGGAAACGCGATGGTTATTACATATACTTCAATAACGGATTGGTGGCAGGAGCACAGGTGGAACAGAACAGCGGCGGTTAATATAGGCGCAAATACACACCTTGTTTTTGAGATAAGACAGGCAGCCTCAAGCCCGGGCGCGGTTAATCAGATGTTTGTAAGGATTAACTGGGAGACCATAGTACAGATTGACGGCGCGTCCGGTTACCTGGTCGAAGGGGGCGCGATAAACACAACGTGGAAGACCGGGCGCATCCCTCTCGCTGACCTGCTTGAAGCGGGGCAGATAACTGTAAGTTTTGTCTCGTTCGCGGCGAGCTGGAACGCGGATTATACGGTAAATGTTGACAACATAAGGCTGGAGGGAGCTGCTGTTCCTACAGCGACAAATACGCCGACGTTTACAGGAACACCTACAAGGACAGCCACGCCGACATTCACTGCCACGCCCACGGATACCGCGGCTATAACGCCGACTTTTACCGCCACAAATACGCCGACTTCTTCATTTACCGCAACGGGGACTTTTACGGCCACGCCTACAGGTACCCCTACAGGGACAGCGACGCCGTCTTTCACTGCGACGGCAACGGATACAGTTGTTGTATCACCGACATTTACATCCACAAACACACCGACTCCGACAGGGACGCCGTCCGCCTCCGCCACTTCGTCTCCTACGCACACAGGCACAGCCACAGGTACCCCTACATTTACAGGGACTCCCGCTTCTACGGCCACGGGAACTCCGACCTTTACAACAACTCCCACATCAACTATAACCGGAACGCACACAACAAGCCCCACAGAGACGCCTTACGCGGGCACGCCCACTGACACGCCATCCGCCTCCGCCACGGCTACGGCGGATCCTTCGGACACGTTTACCCCGACATTTACAGCAACAGAGACACCCACATTTACGCCCACACCGACAGCGACAGATACGCCTGAGCCGAGCGCCACCTTTACACCGACCCTTACCGGAACACCGACAATTACCGAGACTCCTGATGTGAGCCCCACAGACACCCCTGAGGGCACACCTACAAACACGCCCGAGGAGACCCCGACATTTACCGCGACGCTGACTTCCACTGCCACGGCTACGGCGGATGACACGGCGACATTTACGCCTACAGGCACAGGCACTGCCACCCCGACATTTACCGCGACAAGAACCGCATCTGCCACAGCGACACAAACAGCCACACCGACGCGGACAGGAACACCGACAAGGACAGCCACGCCGAGCGTGACGCAGACGGTTTATTTAATCCCTACAGCGACTTCGACGCCCACACCGGCGCCGACGTCTTCGGTCTTTAAGATAACGAAGAGCGAGGCGTATCCCGTGCCGTTTAACCCGAGCCGCGACACAAGGCTGGTGGTTGACTTTGCCTTGACACAGGACGCGAAGAAGCTGACATTCACGCTCTACACAGCGGGATACAGGCGGGTATTGGAAAAGGAGATA